>NZ_QHHV01000078.1:0-40101 GCF_003947245.1 Actinoplanes sp. ATCC 53533
GCTGAGGGCTGGGCGCTGAGGGCTGGGCGCTGAGGGCTGGGCGCCGAGGGGCTGGGCGCCAGGGGCTGGGCGCCAGGGGCTGGGCGCCAGGGGCTGGGCGCCAGGGGCTGGGCGCCGAGGGCTGGGGGTGGGGGTGGGGGTGGGACTTCGAGGCCGTAGCGGCAGCGGGTCGGCCGGTTGGGGGGCTGGGGATGCTGTGAGGTGGTGGGTGTGAGGGCTGGTGCTGCGGTGGTCGGTGGAGGTCGCGCGGGCCTTCGGCGGCCGCGGTTTGGGTTATCCACAACGGGTGGGTTCGGGGTTGTTCGATGTCGGCGTTCGTTGGCAGGCTGTTCGGTATGTCGAGCGTGTCGCGGCCGTTGTTGCAGTATCCGATCGCCGGGTTGGTGCGTCGGGCGCGGCGGATGTCCGATATGAGCCAGCGGCAGATGGCCCGTTTCGCGAAGACCTCGTCGGGGACCGTCGGCAAGGTCGAGGCCGGTGTGCTGGTGCCCAGCGTGGATCTTCTCAGCCGGTTGCTGGGCGCGGCGGGGCTGTATCTGGTGGTCGCGGATCCGGACGGCCGGGTGGTGCTGCCGATGGAGGTCTGGGACAAGACCCTCGACGGGGCGGACCGCCGCTATCCGAGCCATCTTGACACGATCCTGGATCCGGAGCCGGGGGAGTGGTGGGCCGACATTTACGGGCTCGCGCACCCGCCGGAGACGTTCCACCGGTCACCACTGCTGCGTGAGCGGCAGCGTCGGCGCAGCCAGTGGGAGGTTCGGGTGGCGAAATATCGAGGGGTGCCGCCACCGCCGCCCTATTGATGGGCATGGGCGAGGGTCAGTCGGGCAGTGCGGCGGTCAGGCGGTCGAGGTGCGTGCCGGGCGCGCCGAAGAGCTGGGCCGAGCCGTGGGCGCGGCGCAGGTAGAGGTGGGCGTCGTGCTCCCAGGTGATGGCTATTCCGCCGTGGATCTGGACCATCTCGGCGGCCAGCGCCTGCAGCGTCTCCGTGCAGTACACCTTCGCCACGGCCGCTCGGGCCCAGGCGTCGGGGTCGCCGGCGACCAGCGCCTCGGTGGCGGCGTGCGACGCGGAACGGGCGGCCTCCAGCCGTACGTGTGCCTCGGCCAGCCGGTGTTGCAGGGCCTGGAAGGATCCGATCGGGCGGCCGAATTGGACCCTGGTCTTCGCGTACTCGACGGTCAGCTCCAGGGCCCGGGACGCGGCGCCGATCTGCTCGGCGCTCAGCGCGACGCAGGCCACGTCGCGGAGGGCGGACAGGGGTGAGCCGCCGTCCAGGCGGCGGCCCGGCGCGTCGTCGAGCTGGACCACGCCCAACCGCCGGGTCAGATCGAGGGAGCTCGCCGCGCGGCGAGTCACGCCCGGCGCGTCGGCCGCCAGCTCGTAGAGCGCCGGTCCGTCATCGTCGCGGGCGGCGATCAGCAGGGTGTCCGCGGCCTCCGCGTCCAGTACGTAGTGGGCCTCGCCGGTGAGCCGACCGTCCGCCGTGGCCGCGCAGGCCGGTTCGTCCGGGTCCCAGCCGCCGGTGGCCGGGGTCCAGGCGAGCGCGACGATCCGCTCGCCGGCGCAGATGCCGGGCAGCAGTCGGGCGCACGCGTCCGCGTCGCCGCCGAGGAGCAGGGCCTGCCCGGCGAGCACGGCACAGCCGAGCATCGGCGTGGGGGTCAGCGACCGGCCCAGTTCCTCCAGCACGACGCAGGTTTCTCGCAGGGTCGCGCCGGCGCCGCCGTACGGTTCGGGGATCGCGAGGCCGGCGACGCCGATCTCCTTGCAGAGTCGGGCCCACCCGCCGGTGTCATAGCCGGCTGGCGACTCGGCCGCCGTCCGGGTGGGATAGCCGGACAGCAGCCCGCGAACCGCGTCACGCAGCGCCCGGAGTTCTTCGCTTCGCTCCATGTTCACCTCGTCAGCTCCGCCATCACCCGGGCCCGGTGTTGTGCCGGGGTGCCCCATGCCAGCGTCAGCACCCGGACCTTCGTCAGCCACCGGCCGAGCCCGTGCTCCCGGGTGTAGCCGATGGCGCCGTGCACCTGCAGGGCCGCGCGGGCGGCCCGGTGCGCGGCCTCCCCGCAGGCGACCTTCGCGGCCGAGACGTCCCGCGCTGCGCTACCAGCCGACGCGGCGGCGCCACTAGGTGCGGGGCCAGCTGCGCCACCAAATGGGGCGCCGGGTGCGTCTCTGGATGCGGCGCCGGGTGCGCCACCAAATGGGGCGCCGGGTGCGTCTCTGGATGCGGCGCCGGGTGCGTCTCCGGGTGTGGCGCCGGATGCGGCGCCTGGTGTAGCGGAGATGGCGGTTGCGGCCGCGTATAGCAGTGGCCGGGCGAATTCCAGGCCGACCGCCACGTCGGCGAGCCGGTGCTGGAGCGCCTGGAAGGAGCCGACCGGCCGGCCGAATTGGGACCGCGTCTTCGCGTGCGCGACCGCGGCCTCCAGCAGCGCATGGCCCGCGCCGAGCAGTTGCGCCGCGCAGGCGAGCGCACCGAGGTTCAGCGCGTGTGCGACGGCTGTCCGGGTCGCGGGGCCGGCCGCGAGCGTGCCGGCGGCCGACACCTCGGCCAGCCGCCGGGTGGGGTCCATCGAGGCGTGCACCGCGCCGGTTCGGGCGAGTCTCACCACCCCCGGCTCGGCGAGCAGGACGAGATCGGTGGCGTCCGCGTCGGCGGCGCGGGGCAGCCACGGCGGTGCCGCGAGCGTTGCGATGATTCGGCCGGCGGCCAGTTCGGGCAGCCATTTGTCGGCCGCCCGGTCGTCCTCGGGGCCGTCATCGGCCAGTGCGGCGAGCAGGGCCGGCACGGCGGCGATGGACTCGGCCACCGGCCCGGGCAGCGCGTGGTGGCCGAGCTCCTCGCAGGCGATGACCAGGTCGGCGGCTCCGGCCCCGGCGCCGCCCCACCGCTCCGGCACGATCAGGCCGGTCACCCCGGCGGCGGCCAGCCGTGACCAGATCGCCCGGCCCGGCGTGGTGTCCCCGTCCGCCCAGCGCGCCGCCGCGGACGGGACGTCGGCCGCGGTCAGCAGGTCGTGCAGGGTGGCCCTGAACCCGGCCTGCTCCGGCGACGGTGTGAGCCTCATCGGTCGTGCTCGCGGGACGGGTTGAGGTCGCGTTCGCGGGGCGGGCTGACGGTGCGCTCGCGGGGCAGGCCGAGCACGCGCTGGGCGAGGATGTCGCGCTGGATCTCGTTGGTGCCCGCGTAGATCGGGCCGGCCAGCGCGAACAGGTATCCGTCGGTCCAGGCCGGGTCGGTCTCGGCGCCGGCGCCGAGCACCTCCAGCGCGGTCTCGTGCAGGGCGAGATCCAGCTCGGACCAGAACAGCTTGGTGGCGCTCGCGGCGAACGGCGCCGGCTGGGCGTCGAGCGAGGCGAAGGCGTGCATCCGGTACGCCTGAGCGCCGATCCAGGCGTCCGCGACCCGGTCCCGTAGGCCGGTGTCCGCGGGGTCCCCGGCCGTTCGCCAGAGCGTGACCAGCCGTTGCGCGGCCGCCAGGAACCGTCCCGGGCTGCGCAGGGTCAGCCCGCGTTCGTGGCCGGCGGTGCTCATCGCCATCCGCCATCCGTCGCCGGCCGCGCCGATCACGTCCGCGTCGGGGACGAACACGTCGTCGAGGAAGATCTCCGCGAAGCCGGGGTCGCCGTCGAGCTGCCGGATCGGGCGCACGGTCACCCCGGCGGCGCGCAGGTCGAACATCAGGTAGGTGAGGCCGCGGTGCCGTTCGGCGTCCGGATCCGTGCGGAACAGCCCGAACGCGCGGTCGGCGACGACCGCCCGCGAGCTCCACGTCTTCTGCCCGGACAGCAGCCAGCCGCCGGTGGTGCGCCGGGCGGCGGACCGGATCGCGGCGAGGTCGCTGCCCGCCTCCGGCTCGGACCAGGCCTGCGCCCACACCTCGTCGGCGCGTGCCATCGGCGGCAGGATCCGGTCGCGCTGCTCGGCCGTGCCGTGCGCGAGCAGCGTCGGCGCGAGCAGGAACAGGCCGTTCTGGCCGATCCGGGCGGGCGCCCCGGCGGCGTGGTATTCCTCCTCGAACAGCAGCGCGTGCAGCGGCGGGACGGCCCGCCCGCCGTACTCGGCGGGCCAGGACACCACCGCCAGGCCGGCGCCCGCGAGACGGCGCTCCCAGGCCCGGTGCGCCGCGTCGCCCGCCGGGGTGTCCACACTGGGCAGTCGCTCGGCGGGGACGTTGGCCGCGAGCCAGTCCCGGACCTCGGCGCGGAAGGCGAGGGCGGCGGCGTCCAGGTCGAGGTTCACGACGCGGCCCGCTTCATGGCGGCCGGGTCCATCCCGGCCAGCGGGTTCTCGCTGACCTCCACGTTGTGCGCGTGCGCCACGTGGTGCAGGCCGAAGACGGCGTCCATGCCCGCGCGCAGGCCCATCTGGTCCTCGCACTGGTTCACCGCCCGCTTGGCGAGGGCCAGCCCGAACGCCGGCATGGTGGCGATCCGCTCAGCGAGCGCGAAGGTCGCCGATTCCAGCTCGGCGCGGGGGACCACCCGGTTGACCATGCCCACCTCGTACGCCCGGCGGGCGTCGAAGCGCTCGCCGGTGAACAGCACCTCGCGGGCGAACCGGGGGCCGAGCGCCCACGGGTGCGCGAAGTATTCGACGCCGGGGATGCCCATCCGCAGCACCGGATCGGCGAAGAACGCGTCCTCGGCGGCCACGATCAGGTCGCACACCCAGGCCAGCATGAGCCCGCCGGCGATGCAGGCGCCCTGCACCATGGCGACGGCCGGCTTGGGCATCTCCCGCCACCGCCGGCACATCCCGAGATAGACCTCCATCTCCCGGGCGTAGCGGCGGTCGGCGCCGGCTTTGTCGGTGTGGTCCCACCACATCACCGCCTGCCGGGGGAACGAGGTGTCGGCGTCGCGTTCCGGGGTGCCGATGTCGTGGCCGGCCGAGAAGTGGTCCCCGGCACCGGCCAGCACGATCACGGCGACCTCGTTGTCGTCGACGGCCCGGGTGAACGCTTCGTCCAGCGCGTAGGTCATCGCCGAGTTCTGCGCGTTGCGGTATCGGGGCCGGTTCATGGTCACCAGGGCGGCCCGCCCCCGGCGCTCGTAGGTCACCACGTCGGTCATCGCGCCACCTCGTCTCGTAGCAGGTACTTGAGGACCTTGCCGGAGGCGTTGTGCGGCAGTTCCGGCCGTATCTCCACCGACCGGGGGACCTTGTAGTTCGCCAGCCGGCCCCGGCAGAACCCGATCACCTCGGCATCGGACAACGTGTGTCCGGGGCGCGGCACGACGTACGCCTTGCCGACCTCCCCGAGCCGCGGGTCGGGCACCCCGATGACCGCCGACTCGGACACCGCCGGCAGCCCGGCGAGGGCCCGCTCCACCTCGGCCGGGTAGACGTTGAAGCCGCCGCAGATGAACATGTCCTTGAGCCGGTCGGTGATGCTCAGGTAGCCGCGCTCGTCCAGGCGCCCGACGTCGCCGGTGTGCAGCCAGCCGTCGGCGTCCACGGCCGCGGCGGTGGCGGCCGGATCGTCCAGGTAGCCGAGCATGACGTTGGGGCCGCGCAGCAGCACCTCGCCCGCCGGCTCGCCGATGCACACCTCGAAGCCGGCCGCGGCCCGCCCGCAGGTGTGCGCCACGGTCAGCGCGTCGTCGCCCGGCCGGCACATGGTCGCCACCACCGCCTCGGTCAGTCCGTACGCCGTGAGCACCGTCTCCATCCCCAGCTCGGCCTGCATCCGCTCGATCAGCACGGGCGGCACGGTGGCGGCCCCGGTCACCGCGAGGCGCAGCGACGACAGGTCGTGCCCGGAGCGGTCGGGGTGATCGAGCAGGCTGGTGTAGAGGGTCGGCGGGCCGGGCAGCACGGTGATGCGCTCGGCGGCGACGAGCGCCATCGCCCGCGCCGGGTCGAAGACCGCCTGCGGCACGATGGTGGCGCCACTGACCAGACAGGACAGCAGGCCGGCCTTGAGCCCGAAGCTGTTGAAGAACGGGTTGATCACCAGGTAGCCGTCGCCGGGGCCGAGCCCGCCGATCTCGGCCCACGCCCGCGCCACGGCCAGCGCCTGGCGGTGGGCGCTCATCGCGCCCTTGCTGCGCCCGGTGGTGCCCGAGGTGAACAGGATGTCGCTGACGTCCTCGGGGTCGACCGCCGCGGCCCGGGCGTCGGCCTCGCCGGCCGGCACGTCGCCGGCCCGGCGCAGCAGGTCGGGCCAGTCGAGCACGGCATCGTCCGGCTCGGCGGGGGAGCCGGCCGGCACCCGGATGACCAGGCGGGGGAGCGGCACGCCGGCCCGCCCGGCGGCTTCGCGCAGCGCGGCGAGCCGATCCACGCCGAGGAACGGGCCGGCCACGACGAGGCCGCGGGCCTGGCTGCGGGCGATGACCTCCAGCGCCTCGACCCCGGTGAACCGGGTGTTGACCGGGACCAGCGTGGCGCCCGCGCAGCTCGCGCCCAGCGCCGCCAGCACCCACTCGCAGGTGTTCGGCGCCCAGATGGCGAGCCGGTCGCCCGGGCGCAGGCCCTCGGCGATCAGCGCCCGGGCCACCGTGCGGACCTGCTCGTGCAGCTCGGTGAAGCTCCATCGGCCCGCGCCCGGATCCACCAGCGCCGTGGCCGTCCCGTATGCCCGCGCCGCGTGTGCCACGGCGGCCGGGATGGTCGATCCCACCGTGGCCTCCCGATGTCTGTCTCGAGCGGATGGTGAACCAAGCAAGTGCTTGGTAGGGTGAGCTTACGCGTCGGGCGGAAGGTGGCGCCAGTGGACGGTGACGAGGAGTTCCGGCGAGAGGTCCGCGAGTGGCTGGACGCCAACCTGACCGACGAGTTGCGCGGCGCCGGCGGGCCCGGCCGGGAGAACGAGGCGTTCCCGCAACGCCTTGCCTTCACCCGGCGGCTGGCCGCCGCCGGCTGGACCTGCCTGGCCTGGCCGGTGGAGCACGGCGGGCGGGGCGAGTCGCTGGCCCGCCAGGTCATCTTTCATGAGGAGTACGCCCGCTCCGGCGCACCCAGCCGGGTCGACCACATCGGCACCACCATGGTCGGCCCGACGCTCATGGCTCTGGGCACGCCGCAGCAGCGCCGCCGGTTCCTGCCGCGCCTCGCCGCGGCCGACGAGCTGTGGTGCCAGGGCTATTCCGAGCCCGGCGCCGGCTCGGACCTCGCCGGCGTGACGACCCGGGCCCGGCTCGACGACGACCAGTGGGTGATCACCGGCCAGAAGGTGTGGACCTCGCTCGCCCACGTGGCGGACTGGTGCTTCGTGCTGGCCCGCACCGCGCCGGTGCCCGCCGGCGGCTCTCGCCATGCCGGGTTGTCCTATCTGCTCGTGCCGATGCGCCAGCCCGGCGTCACGGTGCGCCCGATCCGCCAGCTCACCGGCGACAGCGAGTTCAACGAGGTCTTCTTCGACGACGCCCGCACCGAGCGCGACCTGGTGGTCGGCGAGCCCGGGCAGGGCTGGCGGGTGGCGATGGCCACGCTCGCCTTCGAGCGCGGCGCGGCCACGGTCGGCCAGCAGATCGGCTTCCAGCGCGACCTGGACGACCTCGTCGCGCTGGCCCGCCGCACCGGGGCGATCGCCGACCCGCTCCTGCGCGCCAGGCTGACCCGGGCCTGGATCGACCTGTCCGTGCTGCGCGCACACACTCTGCGGGTCCTCGCCGCGCCGGAGCCGCCGCCGGCGACCGCGTCGGTGATCAAGCTGCTCTGGACACGCTGGCGGCAGGGGCTCGGCGAGCTCGCCATGGACGTGCTCGGCCCGGCCGGCGCGGCGGCGGAGCTCGCCCCCGGCGACGAGGACGTCGAGCGCTGGCGGCGGCTCTTCCTGTTCAGCCGGGCCGACACCATCTACGGCGGCTCCAACGAGATCCAGCGGGGCATCGTGGCCGAACGGGTGCTCGGGCTGCCCCGCCAGGATCGCCGGTGAGCACCGCACCCCGGCCCCCGGCCGGGCACGGCCTGCTGGCCGGCAAGTCCGTCGTGGTCACGGCCGCCGCCGGCACCGGTATCGGTTCGGCCGTCGCGCTGCGGTGCCTGCAGGAGGGCGCGCGGGTGGTGCTGAGCGACAGCCACGAGCGCCGGCTGGGCGAGGCGCGCGACCGGCTGGCCGCCGCGTATCCGGGCCGGGTGTGGGCGGTGCCGTGCGACGTGACCGACGAGGCCGCCGTGGCGGCGCTCATCGCCGGCGCCGCCGACCGCTGCGGGCGCGTCGACGTGATGGTGAACAACGCCGGGCTCGGCGGGAACAAGCCCGTGACCGAGATGGCGGACGACGAGTGGGCGCGCGTCCTGGACGTCACGCTGACCGGGACGTTCCGCTGCACCCGGGCGGCCCTGCGCCAGCTGATCGCGCAGGGCGGCGGCGGGGCGGTGGTGAACAACGCCTCGGTGCTGGGCTGGCGGGCCCAGGCGGGCCAGGCGCACTACGCGGCGGCGAAGGCCGGCGTGATGGCCTTCACCCGGTGCGCCGCCCTGGAGGTGGCGGCGCACGGCATCCGGGTGAACGCGGTGGCGCCGAGCCTCGCGGCCCATCCCTTCCTGAGCAAGGTCGTCAGCGAGGACGAGCTGGCCGGCCTGGCCGCCCGCGAGGCGTTCGGCCGGGCCGCCGAGCCGTGGGAGGTGGCGACGGTGGTCGTGTTCCTGGCCAGCGACTACTCCTCGTACCTCACTGGCGAGGTGATCTCCGTGAGCAACCAGCATCCCTGAGCCGTCAGTCTCCGCTCACGACGGCGGCCTTGCCGCGGGAGCGGCGGGACAGCAGCAGGAGCAGCAGCCCGGCCAGGAGGAGGACGCCACCCACCACGGTGAGCCCGACCGGCAGCTGCGACCGCAGAACCTTGATGGCGGCTATGCCGTCGGAGGCCTCGGCCGCGATCTCGGTCCGGGTCTGCTCGGTGTACTGGAAGGTGGCGTCCAGCACCGGGATGGACGGCTGGTTGAACGGCATCACGATCTCGCGCTGGACGTGCTCGCGATAGTCGACGATGCTTCCGGTCACCGGCTCGACCCACACCGTCCGGCTGCTCTGATAGCGCATCGACGCCAGTTGCGCCACGAACTTGGCCTCCTGCGGCAGCGACGCTTCCAGGGCGGCGAGCGTCTGGGGATCCAGGTTCCACTGCTGTGCCGGGATCGACTGCTCGAAGCGGTAGGTGCGCAGCCCCTTGACGGTGTCGGTGCCGCGGTAGTCGATCGGCAGCGCCGCACGCACGGTGGTGTCGAAGAACTTGTACGTCTTCTTCTCGGTGCCGAACGGGAACGCGTACAACTGGCCGGAATACCGCACGTTGCCCGGCTGGCACGGGGCCGGCTGGTCGGCCAGACACTCCCCGCTCCACTGCACCCCGGCCCCCGAGCGGGCGTCGAGCGCGATCCTGCCCTGCATGACGCTCAACGGCGTGGCGGCGCCGGACAGCACGGTCTCCTGGGACGCGTTCCAGATCACCGCGCCGTCGTCGGTCTTGCCGTCCGCCCGCATCCGGGTGGTGATGCGCAGATCCCCCTTGGCGGCCTGCGAGGAGCCCGCGCCGGGTTGCATGACGGTCGCCCCGGGCGCCTCCAGTACGGCGGTGGGCAGATCGCCCTGGTCGGGAAGGCGAATGAACTGCGGGGTCGCGAGTACGAGCACGGCCGCCGCGACCAGGCACAGCAGGCCGGCGAGGCCGAGAATCAGCCCGAGGATGCGTTTCATCTTCGTACCTCCACTTTCGACTGATGTGCGTGCGGGGTCGGACCGGGGGCCGGCCTCAGAGACGTTCGATGATGCTCGCCGTGGACATCGCGCCGCCCGCGCACATGGTGATGAGCGCGGTGGTGTGGTCCGAGCGTTCCAACTCGTGCAGCGCGGTGGCGATGAGCCGGGATCCGGTGCTGCCGACCGGGTGCCCCAGCGCGATCGCGCCGCCGTTGACGTTGACCCGTGCCGGGTCGGCGCCGTGCACGCCCAGCCAGGACAGCACGACGCTGGCGAACGCCTCGTTCGCCTCGAACAGGTCGACGTCGTCGATCTTCATGCCGGCCCGGGTCAGCACCCGGTCGGTGGCGGCGATCGGGCCGTCCAGGTGGTAGTAGGGCTCGGCGCCGATCAGGCACTGGGCGAGGATCCGGGCGCGTGGCCGCAATCCCAGCCCGCGCGCCCGGTCGGCATCCATCAGCAGCACCGCGGCGGCGCCGTCGGAGATCTGCGAGGACGTGCCCGCGGTGTGCCGGCCGTCCGGAAGGACCGGGCGCAGCCGGGCCAGCCCCTCGATCGTGGTCTCCCGCAGGCCCTGGTCGCGGTCGACGGTGCGGGTCTGGCCGGTGGGCCGGCCGTCCGCGTCCAGCACGGGAGCCTCGACCGGCGTCACCTCGCGGGCGAAGCGTCCCTCGGACCAGGCGCGGGCGGCGTTCTGCTGCGAGCGCACGCCGAACAGGTCCAGTTCGGCGCGGGTCAGGCCGCGCCGGTCCGCGATCCGCTCGGCGGCCACGTACTGGTTGGGCAGGTCGATCCGCCACGACTCGGGCCGGGGCAGGCCGGCGTCGGTGCCGAGGTTGGCCCGCAGCGGTACGCGGCTCATCGACTCGACCCCGCACGCGACGCCGGCCTGGACGGCGTCGGCCGCGATGAGGCCCGCGACCAGATGGGCGGCGTGCTGCGCCGAGCCGCACTGGGCGTCGATGGTGAGGCAGCCGGTGGTGTGCGGCAGCCCGGCGTGCAGCCAGGCCGTCCGGGTGATGTTGTTGGACTGCTCGCCGCCCTGCGTGACGCAGCCGCCGATCGCCTGCTCGACGAGGGCCGGGTCGAGGCCGGTGCGGTCGATCAGCGCGCGCTGGGCGGTGCCGAGCAACTCCGCGGCGTGCAGCCCGGCCAGCCAGCCGCCGCGCCGGCCGATCGGCGTGCGGACGGCATCCACGATCACCGGAACCCCCACGGCGGCCTCCTCGTTGCAAAAGTAGAACGTGTTTCCATATCAAAGCACAAGAGGCATACCGTGGGGGATGCTTGCGTGCTTGAATCAGTAGAACCTGTTGCTGTAGGAGGAGCCGTGGCTGAGCCCCGCATCCCCGAGGGTTTCGACTTCACCGATCCGGAGATCTACGTCCATGGGATCCCGCAGGCCGAGTTCGCCGAGGCGCGGCGCTCCGCACCGGTGTGCTGGGTCCCGCAGGCCCGGGGGAGCGCGGGCTTCGACGACGAGGGCTACTGGGCGGTGACCAAGCACGCCGACGTGATGGCCGTGTCGCGCGACAGCGAGACGTTCTCCAGCTGGGAGAACACCGCGATCGTCCGGTTCCAGGCGGACATGCCGCGCGAGCGGATCGAGATGCAGCGGTTCGTGCTGCTCAACATGGACCCGCCGCAGCACACCAAGCAGCGGTCCATCGTGTCCAAGGGCTTCACCCCGCGCGCGATCAACAGCCTGCGCTCGGCGCTGACCGACCGCGCCGAGCGGATCGTCCGGGAGGCCGGCGGCGCCGAGGTGGGCGACTTCGTCACCGAGATCGCCTGCGAGCTGCCCCTGCAGGCCATCGCCGAGCTGCTCGGCGTCGCCCAGGAGGACCGGCGCAACGTCTTCGAGTGGTCGAACGCCATGATCGGCTACGACGACCCGGAATACCGCAGCAGCGGCGCGGACCCGATGGAGCCCGCGATGGAGCTGCTCGGCTACGCCATGAAGATGGCCGAGGACCGGCAGTCCTGCCCGCGCGACGACATCGTGACCACGCTGGTGAAGGCGGAGATCGACGGCGAGCACCTGTCCACCGACGAGTTCGGGTTCTTCGTGCTCATGCTGGCCGTGGCGGGCAACGAGACCACCCGCGGCGCGATCTCGCACGGCATGCTGGCCCTGCTGGAGAACCCCGAGCAGTGGGAGCTGTTCAAGGCCGAGCGCCCGCGCACCGCGGTGGACGAGATGGTCCGGTGGGGCACCCCGGTGAACGTCTTCCAGCGCACCGCGCAGCGGGACACCGTCCTCGGCGGCCAGCCGATCCAGGCCGGCCAGCGGGTGGCGATGTTCTACGGCTCGGCGAACTTCGACGAGGAAGTCTTCACCGACCCGCTGCGGTTCGACATCACCCGCAGCCCGAATCCGCACCTCGGCTTCGGCGGCAGCGGCGCGCACTTCTGCCTGGGCGCCAACCTGGCCCGCCTGGAGATCGACCTCATCTTCAACGCGATCGCCGACCACATGCCCGACATCAGCCTGGCCGGCTCGCCGCAGCGGCTGCGCTCCGGCTGGATCAACGGCATCAAGCACCTGCCGGTCCGCTACCGCTGAGCCCATCCACCTCCACTGTCCGGCTTGCGGTCCACGCCCACAGAATTTCATGCGGGCCGGTCCCCGGTCCATGCCGCACCAGTGCGGCATGGACCGCTCCTCATTGTGAGATACACAATCGTCGATGAAGGCGTCCGGCGCGGGCCAGAGTCCGCCGGTTCGGACGGCATCGCGACGCATTCGACTCACTCGTACGAGGAGAGCAATGAAACGTGCATTGATCACCTTCGGCACCTCGCTCGCGCTCGCCCTGGCGGCGGTGGTCGTGCCGGCCGGCCCGGCGTCCGCGGTGACCGAGGCGGCGCCGGGAGCGCCGTGTGACTCCGCCGACCTGGGCCGCCGCCAGGGCTGGGCGAACACGATGGAGATCGCCCCGGTCATCACGCACTTCAAGGGATTCTTCGTGACCGCCGGCTCCACCGGCACGCACTCCGTGCAGATGACCTACCAGCAGCAACTCACCGTCCAGGTGATGAACGAGACGTCCATCTCCACCGGCTTCAACTTCGGCATCCCGTTTCTGACCAAGCTGGAGGTCAACGCCAAATTCGCGCTGACCAAGACGACCATGACGACCACCACCGAGCAGCGGACGCTGACCTGGAACTTCAACCAGCCCGGCTACTACGCCGTGTACTCCGGCATGCACAAGGTCTCCGGCCAGATGAACGCCCTGCAGTGCCACCGCGTGCAGAAGGAGGACGGTCGGTGGGTCACCGAGTGGAACCGTCGGGCGGCGGGCACCTACACCACCTGGGGACGTGAGCAGGAGGGGGTGGTTCGCTGCGAGGACACCGTACCCGCGAATTCGATCATGCGGGTCGCCCAGATCGAGCTGGGTTGCGCCGGCGAGGCCGCGCAGCGGGCGGCGCGGGCGGCGCGCGCCGCGGACGACGTCAAGCCCGCGAAGCCGGCGGCCGGCAGCCCGGCGACCGCCGCGGTGCCGCCGGGGTACGCGTGCGACCCCGGCTACTACTACGTGCAAAGCACCAACGGGATGTACATGATCGCGGACGACACGCCCTACATGTTCTGGTGGACGAGTCCCACCCGCTTCGGAGAGGCGCTTTGGACGGTATGCCACGGCCCGGCCGACGCCACCGGCATGCAGCCGTCGGTTCTGGTGAGCAAGACGTGGAACGCCTGCCTCGGGGCGGCACCGGGCGCCACGGCCACCGAGGGCGCCGCGATCGACTGGGGCACCTGCGAGGCGGTGCCGCTGCGGCAGAAGCTCTACATCTACCGCGACGTGCCGGGATCCAACCTGGTCGGGATCCAGCTCGCCTACCGCGGTGGCATGCTCAGCCAGAACGAGTTGGCCCCCGGCGTCAAACTCCAGCAGTCCGAGGGCGGCAAGCCGGACGGTTCCGGCACCTACCGCCTCGTCCCGGCGTGACGGATCGGGCGGGACCGGCCTCGGCTGGTCCCGCCCGGCCGAGGCACCCGCCGCTGCCGCGGTGGACGATCGCGACAGAACCTAGGCGGCGGCGTGCTCGGCGATGAAGCGGTCCATGCAGCGCTCGGCGTTGGCCGTGATGGTCAGCGACGGGTTCGCCAGGCAGGTCGAGCCGGGCAGCAGCGCGCCGTCCACGCAGTACAGGTTCGGGTAGCCGGCGACCTTGCCGCCGAAGTCGGTGGCCTTGCCCATCACCAGGCCGCCCAGCGGGTGGTAGGTGTTGCGCGAGCCGAGGCCCATGCCGGTGTTGCGGTCGTAGCTGGGCAGGCCGTTGAGCAGGTAGCCGTGCCGGCCCTCGGTCTGCCACCACAGCCGGGTCACCAGATCACGCCCGGCCTTGTCCGAGGAGGTCTCCATCTCGGCGTACGGCCAGTACACCTTGCCGGCGCCGGAGGCCGGGTCGTACCGGATCTCGCCGCGTTCGGCGGACAGGGCGGTCACCAGGTGCGCGGTGGTGGGGGTCAGCCAGCTCGGGATCGGCGCGGACTCCCAGGCCATCGCGGCCGGCGCGTACGGGTTGGCGTCGTCGTAGAACTTGATGTTGCCCGGCCCGCCCTGGGCGAACCCGACCTGTTTGCGGAGGTTGAGCCGGGCGGTCAGGAAGTCGCCGTTGTTCGCCCAGCCCTTGCCCACCTCGGTGCTGGCCAGCCGGGGCAGCTTGCCGCGCACCCGGGAGGTCAGCAGCAGCGAGGTGCTGCCGAGCGAGCCGGCCGCCAGGAACAGGTAGTCGCAGGCGAACACCTTGGTGGCCAGCACCGTGCCGTACTCGTCGATCTGCCGGCAGGCGACCTCGAACTTCTCCTGGCCGGACACCTCGCGCACCTCGGTGACCTCGTGCAGCGGCAGGGTCCGCACGTTGCCGGTGGCCTCGGCCCACTTCAGATAGTTGCGGTCGACGCTGTTCTTGGCGCCGGAGTTGCTGCCGAACGGGCCCTCACCGATGGTGTGGCAGGGCACCGCCCGCCCGGCGAGTTCGTCGCGGATCACGTTCCAGTCGACGCCGAACGGCACCGGCACGGCGGTCTTGCCGAACTCGGCGACGTACTGCGTCCAGGCTCGCGCCCCGGCATAGCCCGCAGCGCTCTGCACGTCGGCCGGGATGGTGCCGGCGCCCAGGTTCTGCCGGGCCCGCGGCCAGTAGACGCTGTCCATCTGGTCGTACGGCAGGTCGGCCGGATAGACCTTGGCCCAGTCGGCCCGGCGCGGCTGCGGCAGGAACATCCCGATGACCAGCGAGCCGCCGCCGACCCCGGCCCCGCTCATGACCGTGATGCCGTCGCCCTGATGCTTGGCGATCAGCCCGGCCCGGCGCTCGATCGTCGCGGTGACGTCCAGGCCCAGCGGCGGGTGGTCGGCGAACCAGGCACACCGCCAGTCCGGCTTGCTGATGGTGCAGAACGTGGTGCCCGAGCCGTCCACCACCCAGCGCCGGCCCCGCTCCAGCACGGTCGTGGTCACCCCGGCCTGGGCGAGCCGGTACGCCGCCACGGCGCCGCCGAAGCCGCTGCCGATCACCACGGCGGTCTTGCCGGCCAGGGCGGGCACCGCGCCGTACGCGGCCAGCGCGCCCTCCGATCCCAGGATGCCGTACGTGACGGCCGCCCCCGCGCCCAGCGCACTGATCCGCAGCACCTGCCGGCGGCTGATCGAGTTGTCCTTCATGGCTGCCTCATTTCGCCGGGCGGTCCGGCTCGCTACCGACCACCCACATGGAGAAGAACTGGGATCCCCCGCCGTACGCGTGACCGAGCGCCGTGCGCGCCCCGGACACCTGGTGTTCGCCGGCCCGGCCCATCACCTGCATCGCCGACTCGGCGAAGCGCAGCAGGCCCGAGGCGCCGATCGGGTTGGAGCAGAGCACCCCGCCGGACGGGTTGACCGGCAGCCGGCCGCCGATCCGGGTCTCGCCCGACTCGGTGAGCTTCCAGCCGTCCCCCGGCCCGGCGAAGCCGAGGTTCTCCAGCCACATCGGCTCGAACCAGGAGAACGGCACGTACAGCTCGGCCACGTCGACCTCGTCCAGCGGGTCGGTGATGCCGGCCGATCGCCACAGCGCGCCGGCCGCCTCGGCCCCGGCCCGCGGGTTGACGTGGTCCTTGCCGGCGAACGAGGTGGGCTCGGTGCGCATGGCCGTGGCCCGGATCCAGGCCACCTGCCGGTCGCCGGACTCGGCCGCCGCCTGGTCGCCGATCACCACCGCGCAGGCGCCGTCGGAGGAGGGGCAGGTCTCGTCGTAGCGGACCGGGTCCCACAGCATCGGCGAGGACCGCACCGAGTCCAGCGTGATGCCGCCCTGGCGCAGGTGGGCGTACGGGTTCAGGGCCCCGTTGCGCCGGTCCTTGACCGCCACCAGCGCGCCGATGTGCTCCGGAACGTTGAACCGCCGGATGTAGGAGCGGATGTGCGGGGCGAAGTAGCCCCCGGCACCGGCCCCGATCGGCGCGCTGAACGGCGGCTGGATCGACAGCGCCCACATGGCGTTGGACTCGGACTGCTTCTCGAAGGCGACCGCGAGCACCCGCCGGTGCACGCCGGCCCGGACCAGGCTGGTCGCCACGATGGCGGTGGCGCCGCCCACCGAGCCGGCGGTGTGCACCCGCAGCAGCGGCAGACCGGCCGCGCCGATGGAGTCGGCCAGGAACAGCTCCGGCATCATCACGCCCTCGAACAGGTCCGGCGCCTTGCCCAGCACCACGGCGTCGATCTGCGACCAGTCGGTGCCCGCGTCGGCCAGCGCCCGGTCGATCGCCTCCCGGCACAGCCCGGCCATCGACACGTCGGTGCGCCGGGTGCGGTGGTGCGTCTGCCCGGTGCCCAGTACGGCGGCCCGCCGCGCCCCGGTCATGGGGTGGCCGCCAGGACGCAGACCAGGTTCTGCTGCAGGGCCGGCCCGCTCGTGGCGTGCCCGGCCGCCCGCCGGGCCCGTCCGGACATGATCTGCTCGGCGGCGGCGCCGATCCGGGACAGCCCGGCGGAGAACATCGGGTTGCCGCAGAGCGCGCCGCCGGACGGGTTGATCCGCACCGGCTCCGGCAGGCCGAGCGCCGCCCGCAGCAGCAGCTCCTGGTGGGTGAACGGGGCGTGCAGCTCGGCCACGTCGAGATCGCCGTCGAGTCCCGCGTCGGCGGCCGCGGCGGTCGCCGACGGCACCGCCGTCAGGTCGCGCTCGCCCAGGCCTTGCGGGTCGATCCGGTGGGCCAGGCCGGTGATCCAGGCCGGCCGGTCGCGGTGCCGGCGGGCGCGGTGGCCGGCGGCCAGCACGACCGCGGCGGCGCCGTCGGAGACCGGCGGGCAGTCGTGCGAGCGCAGCGGGTCGGCCCGGTACGGCCCGGCGAGCAGCTCCTCGGCGGTGGTGCGGCCGGACACCTGCGCGTACGGATTCCCGGTCGCGTCGGCCCGGCTGCGCGCGGCCACCTCGGCCATGTCCCGCTCGCTGAACATGCCGGCCTCCAGGGCGACGCGGGCCTGCAGGGCGGCCACGCTCACCGAGTCGGGCCACAGCGGCGCGGCAACGTACGGGTCGAGCTGCAGCGCCAGCACCCGGCGCAGCTCACCGGCCGAGGACTTGCCGAAGCCGTACACCAGCGCGGTCTCCGCCTCGCCGGCCAGGATCTTGACGTACGCCTCGTACAGCGCCCACGCCGCGTCCATCTCCACGTGCGACTCGCTGATCGGCGGGCAGGCACCGATCGCGTCGATCGCGTTGACGAACGAGAAGGCCCGCCCGGCCAGGTAGTCCGACGAGCCCGAGCACCAGAAGTCGATGTCGCGGCGGGCCAGCCCGGCATCGGCCAGCGCCGCCCGGAAGACCGGGACCAGGGTCTCCACCCCGCTGGTGGTCCCGGCCCCGGGAGAGCAGGGCGACTGGGCGAAGCCCACCACCGCGACGGCATCGTCCGCATGTTGTGTCACAAGTGCTCCGCGTAGGTGTCGTAGGGGGCGTCCGGCTCGCCGGTGGGCCGGAAGTGCGCGATGTTCTCCGGGGTGGTGGACCACTCGGCCCGGTCCCGCCAGACGGCGGCCACCCGCATGCCCATCCGCACCTGCTCGGCCGGGAGGCCCAGGATCAGGTGCGACATCGGGATGTCGGCGCCGTCGAGCAGGACCTGCGCGACGACGTACGGCGGGTCCAGCCGCTGGCCGGCGAACGGCACGTTGACCACGCAGAACGTGGTGACGGTGCCCCGGTCGGGCAGCGTCACGACCTCCTCCGGCGGCACGCCGTCGGCGGGGCAGACCCGCGGCGGCACGTAGACCTTGCGGCAGACCGGGCAGCGCTGCCCGATCAGCCGTCCCTCGGCCAGCGCCCGCAGGTAGCGGTCCTCCTCGGCCGAGGTGGTGTGCCGGTAGTGCAGCCGGATCGGGGTGGTCATCATGGTCACCAGCCCTTCCGGCGCGAGGCCCGGCGGGGGTGGCTCCGGATCCGGGCCGTCGGCGGGCTCGAAGCAGGCGATGTCCCGGATGTGGCCGACCGGCTCCACGGACCAGCGGACCCGGACCCGCATCCCGGTGTGCATCCGGCCGCGCTCGCCGGCGTCGACGGCGTGCAGCAGCGCGGTGTCCGCGCCGTCGAGCCGGACCAGCGCCCAACCGAACGGGCGGGTCAGCGGCTGGCCCTCCAGCGGCCGTTCGGTCCAGGTCCAGCTGACCACGGTGCCGGTGGCGGCGACCTCCACCAGCTCGACGACCGGGGCGTGGGTCACCGGGTCGTATTCCAGCGGGGGCACGTGGATCCGGCCGTCCGAGGTCCGGCCGCCCAGGACGCGCCGGTCGCGCAGGCCGGCCATGAACCGGCCCAGGACGGGGCCGAGCGAGCGGGTGTAGTCGAACCCGATGGTCATCGGGGCGGAGAGCGGGTGCGCCGGAGCGGTGTCCACGATGGTTAGTGAAACACGTTACAACATTGCCCGGCAAGACCGCTGCCAACCTGCATTTATCGCAGTGGAACGCGTTATAGGGCGGCGAGGGTCAGCGGCCGTGGAAGACCGGGGGCCGCTTCTCGGTGAAGGCGCGGGGGCCCTCCTTGGCGTCCTCGCTGGCGAAGACCCGCATGCCGATCTTGGCTTCCACGGTGAACGCCTCCTCCTCGGGCATCCCCTCGGTTTCCCGGATGGTGCGCAGGATGGCCTGCACGGCCAGCGGCCCGTTGCGGGCGATCGCCGTGGCCAGCTCCAGCGCCTTCGTCAGGGCCTGCCCGTCCGGCACGACGTGGCCGATCAGGCCGACCTCCTTGGCCTCGGCGGCCGACAGGTGGCGGCCGGTGAGCAGGATGTCGGCCGCGATCGTGTACGGGATCTGGCGGGGCAGCCGGACCGCCGATCCGCCCAGCGGGAAGAGCCCCCAGCGCGCCTCGGAGACGCCGAACCGGGCGCTCTCGCCGGCCACCCGTACGTCGGTGGCCTGCAGGATCTCGGTGCCGCCGGCGATGGCCGGCCCCTCGACGGCGGCCACCAGGGGTTTGGTCAGCCGCCGCCCCTTGAGCAGCGCGTCGATCCGGGACAGGTCGACGCCGCCGTTGCGGAACCCGTCGCCGGGGTGGGAGGTGGTCATCGCCTTGAGGTCGGCCCCGGCGCAGAACGCGCCGCCGGCGCCGGTGAGCACGCAGGCCCGGATCTCCGGATCGCGGTCCACCCTGTCCCAGGCGTCGCGCAGGATGGCGAGCATCTCGGCGGACAGCGCGTTGCGCACCCGCGGCCGGTTCATCGTCACGATGAGGACGGGTCCGCGCTGCTCGACGAGCGCGTGCGGGGCCGGGAAGTCGGTTTCCACGCGGTCTCCTTCGATGCCGGGTCAGCTCTTGCTTCGAACGATAACAGGTTCTACTTTCGGATGATGGCGGCCAATATTGCGGACCTGTTCGAACATGCTGTCGACGCCTTTCCGGACCGGGTCGCGGTGGCATGCGGCGAGCGCGCGATCAGCTATGCCGAGCTGGAGTCCAGCGCCAACCGTCTGGCCCACTTCCTGCGTGATCGCGGACTTGGCAAGGGTGCCCACATCGGGCTCTACGCGGGCAACTCGATCGAGGCCATGGTGGCCATGATCGCCGTGTACAAGCTGCGTGCGGTGCTCGTCAACATCAACTACCGGTACGTCGAGAACGAGTTGCAATATCTGTTCGACGACTCGGAGATCGTGGCGCTGATCCACGACCGCTGCTACGCGCCCCGGGTCGGCGCGGTGCTGCCGGGCGCCCCGCGCCTGCACACCGCCGTGGCCGTGGCCGACGACTCGGCCGCCGACATCTCCGGCTACGGCGGGGTGGCCTGGGCGGACGCCCTGGCCGCCGGTGACGCCGGGCGTGACTTCGGCGAGCGGTCGGGCGACGACATCTACCTGCTCTACACCGGCGGCACCACCGGATATCCGAAGGGCGTCCTCTGGCGGCACGAGGACGTCTGGCGGGTGCTCGGCGGCGGCGTCGACTTCCTGTCCGGCGTGCCGCTGGAGGACGAGTGGGCCCAGTCCAAGCGCGGCCACGAGATGGGCCCCATGGTGCGGCTCTGCCTGGCCCCGCTGATCCACGGCAACGCGCAGTGGGCCGCGCTCATGGCGCTGTTCGCCGGCGACACCGTCGTGATGCTGCCGCACTTCGATCCGCACGAGGTGTGGCGGGTGATCGAGCGACACCGGGTGAACGTGGTGGTTCTCATCGGCGACGCCATGGCCCGGCCGATGATCGAGGCATTCGCGGCCGGCGCCTACGACGGTTCATCGCTGTCGTTCATCTCGTCGAGCGCGGCGCTGTTCTCCCCGTCGGTCAAGCGGCAGTACATGGAGCTTTTCCCGAACTCGATGATCACCGATGCGATCGGTGCCTCGGAGACCGGCTTCACCGGGATCGGCGTGGTGGCCGACGTCGAGGGCGGCGCGGTGGAGGGCCCCCGGGTGATGCCCGGGCCGAACACCGTCGTGCTCGGCGACGACGGCAGACCGGCGCCGCCGGGGGTGATCGGCCGGCTGGCCAAGGGCGGATACCTGCCGCTCGGCTACTTCAAGGATCCCGAGAAGACCGCGGCGCTGCTGACCGAGGTGGACGGCGTGCGCTACGCGCTGCCGGGCGACCTGGCCCGGCTCGAACCGGACGGCACCATCACGCTGCTCGGCCGCGGCAACACCTGCGTCAACAGCGGGGGCGAGAAGGTCTTCCCCGAGGAGGTGGAGGGCGCGCTCAAGTCCCATCCGGACGTCTTCGACGCGCTGGTCATCGGGTTGCCCGACGAGCGGCTCGGGCAGCGGGTGGCCGCGCTGATCCAGCCCCGCGAGGACCGCCGGCCTGACCTCGGCGAGATCGAGGGGCACGTGCGCCAGCGGATCGCCGGCTACAAGGTGCCCCGCGCCATGTGGCTGGTGGACGGCATCACCCGGACCATCAGCGGCAAGGCCGACTACCGCTGGGCGCACGAGTACGCCGCGAGTCACCCCGCCGAGGCGGTGCACCATGCGAACTGACCTCTGCGACCGGCTGGGAATCGAGCACCCGATCGTCGGCTTCAGCCCGTCCGAGCAGGTGGTCGCGGCGATCAGCCGGGCCGGCGGGCTCGGCGTGCTCGGCTGCGTGCGCTTCAACGACGCCGACGAGCTCGACGCGGTCCTGTCCTGGCTCGACCGGGAGACCGGCGGCCGCCCGTACGGGGTGGACGTCGTGATGCCCAGCCACGTGCCCACCGAGGGCGCCCCCGCCGACCTGGACCGGTTGATCCCGCCCGGGCACCGGGACTTCGTCGAGCGGACCCTGCTGCGCCTCGGCGTGCCGCCGCTGGCGACCGACGAGTCGCGCCGGGACGGCGTGCTCGGCTGGCTGCACTCGGTGGCCCGCGCGCACGTCGAGGTGGCGCTGACCCACCCGGTCCGGCTGATCGCCAACGCGCTCGGCCCGCCGCCGCCCGACGTGATCGACCAGGCGCACCGGCACGGGCTGGTGGTCGCCGCGCTGGCCGGGCGGGCGGATCACGCCCGCAGCCACGTGGCGAGCGGCGTGGACCTGGTCGTGGCGCAGGGCTACGAGGCCGGCGGCCACACCGGCGAGATCGGCAGCATGGTCCTGGTCCCCGAGGTCGTCGACGCGGTCGGCGCCGAGACCCCGGTGCTCGCCGCCGGCGGGATCGGCAGCGGCCGGCAGATCGCCGCCGCGCTGGCGCTGGGCGCGCGCGGGGTGTGGATGGGCTCGGTCTGGCTGGGCACCGAGGAATACCAGAGCGGCCCCGCACTGCGCGAGGCACTGCTGCGGGCCGGCTCCTCGGACACGGTACGCAGCCGGATCTACTCCGGAAAGCCGGCGCGGCTGCTGCGGAACCGCTGGACCGACGCCTGGACCGAGCCGGAGGCGCCCCCGACGCTGCCGATGCCGCTGCAGAACCTGCTGGTGTCGGAGGCGCACGCCCGGTTGATGGAGTCCGGCGACCCGAGCGTGGTGCCGATGCCGGTGGGGCAGATCGTGGGCCGGATGAACGAGGTCCGCCCGGTCGCCGAGGTGCTGGCCCAGCTGGTCGCCGAGGCCGACGAGACGCTGGCCCGCCTGGCCAAGCTCACGTAGCCGGGCCGGGGCCGTAGCCGGGCCGGGGCCGTAGCCGGGCCGGGGCCGTAGCCGGGCCGTAGCCGGGCCCGGGCCCGGGCCGTAGCCGGGCCGGGTCGGCTCAGTCGAGGACGACCACGGCCCGGCCGGTGAGCATGCCGGAAGCCAGCCGCTCGTAGGCCTCCTCGATGCCGTCGAAGTCGAACTCCTCGACCTGATTGCGGATCAACCCGGCGCCGGCCAGGGCGATCACCTCCTGCGCGTCGGCGATGGTCGAGCCCTGGAAGGTGTAGACGTCGCCGTCGCGGGGCAGCTTGCCGAACCAGGGCGCCTGCAACCGGCCGCCGGACGAGCCCACCAGCCCGTACGCCCCGCCCGGCCGGACCACGGCCAGGCCCGCGGCGATGGTGGCGTCGGTGCCGACGAAGTCCAGCACGGCGTCGGCTCCCGTGCCGCCGGTGAGCTCCCGGAGCCGGACGGTCGTCGATTCGTCCACACCGGACATCTGCTCGTGGGCGCCGACCGACGCCGCGTACGCCAGCCGGATGGAGCTCGGGTCGACGGCGACCACCCGGGCCGTGGTCAGGACCCGCAGGAACTGCACGGCGAACGCGCCCAGCCCGCCGGCGCCCACCACCACGGCGGTGCCGCCGGGGGTGATGCGCGGCAGCGCGCGCCGCACCGCGTGGTAGGCCGTCGCGCCCGCGTCGGTGAGCGGGCCGGCCTGCCGCGGGTCGAGCCCGCCGAGCGGGATCAGGCCGCGCCGGCCCGACACCAGCACGTAGTCGGCGAGGCCGCCGTCGAGGCCGTAGCCGCGGCCGGCCAGCCCGTGCGGGCAGTTGTTGTCCAGGCCGCGGACGCAGAACCAGCAGGTGCCGCAGGACGTGGGGGAGACGAGCGCGACCGGGTCGCCCTCCGCCGTGCCGGTGACGCCCGCGCCCAGCTCGGCGACCCAGCCCGCGGTCTCATGGCCCAGCGTGAAGGGCATCCGCCAGCCCAGGCTCTCGCCGGCCGCCTGCGGCATCCGCCGCATGGTCAGGTCGGAGCGGCACAGCCCGCAGCCGGCGACCCGCACCAGGATCTGCCCGGGGCCCGGCTCGGGCACCGGCATGGTCTCCGCTCGCGGGGCCTCGCCCCACCCGATCATCCGGTACGCACGCTGTGTCTCGGCCACGTCGTCAAGAGTGGAACAGGTTCTTGTCGATAGTCAACGATCAACACGGGAAAGTTGACCAGCCGCTAGAACGTGTTCTAGTGTTCTGTCGTGCTCACTCAGTCGTTCGCGGACGCAATCCGGGAAGCCGAAAGGGTCATCAAGGACGCGCCGCACTGCCGCGGCGAGCAGGACCTGGTCGAGGGATACGACTACCTGGCCGGCAGCATCCGGGCCTCGGTCCAGATGGCCTGGGCGTACGAGCGGGACTTCCCCTACTTCGTCCGCTCCACCGGGCCGTACACGAAGATGGGCCTGGACAACCCGGACACCCTCTACTTCCACGCCTGGCTGCGCGACGACGCCGAATACGTGGTCACCGGCCGGCGTGGCAGCACCGCCGACCTGAGCTTCCAGATCCTCGACGGTGACTACTCGCCGGTCGAGGTCCCGGGCAGCCTGGCCGCTTTCGACGACCGGGCGATCGACGTCGACGCCGACGGCTCGTTCCGGATCACCTTCGGACCGCACGGCCCGGGCCGCAACGCCGTCCCGCTGGCCCCGCGCTCGGCCATGCTCGTGGTCCGCGAGGTCTACAGCGACTGGGCCGCCGAGCAGCCCGGCATGCTGCGCATCCAGCGCGCCGACCGGATCGGCGCCGCCCCGCCGCCGCCCACCCTCGACTCCCTCACCAGGCGATACGGCGTGGCCGGCAAGATCCTGATCAGCCGGCTGCGCACCTTCCTCGCCTTCGCCGAGCGGTTCTACCTCGGCCTGCCGGTGAACACCCTCACCACGCCGCGCCCCACCCCGGGCGGCCTGGCCACCCAGTATTCGTCGGTGGGACACTACGACCTCGCCGACGACCAGGCCATGGTGGTCACCGTCCCCGCCTCCGACGCGCCCTACCAGGGCATCCAGCTCGGCAGCATGTGGTACGTCTCGCTGGACTACATCAACCACCAGACCAGCCTCACCGCGGCCCAGGCGCGGACCGACCCGGACGGCATGATCCGGTACGTGATCAGCGAGCGCGACCCGGGCCTGGTCAACTGGCTGGAGCGCACCGGCCACAGCCGGGGCTACGTGCAGCTGCGCTGGCAGCGGCTGTCCCGGGAGCTGTCCGCTGCGGACGGGCCACGGGTGGACATCGTCGCGGTGGACGACCTGCCCAAGCAGTTGCCGTACCACGAGCCGATCGACAAGGCGGCCTGGCGGGACCGGATCGCCGCCCGGCAGGCCGCGACGGCGGCCCGGATGCTGGGGTGAGCGCGGTGCTGGCCGACAAGGTCGTGGTGGTCGCCGGCGTCGGGCCCGGGCTGGGGCAGGCCGTCGCGGTGCGTGCCGCGCTCGCCGGCGCCGACGTGGTGCTCGCCGCCCGCACCGGGTCATACCTGGCCGAGATCGCCGGCAAGGTGACCGCGGCCGGCCGGCGGGCGCTGGCGGTGCCCACCGACCTCACCGACGACGCCGCCGTCGGCGCGCTGGCCGAGGCGGCGCTGGCCGAGTTCGGGCGGGTCGACGCGCTGGTGCACAACGCCTTCGTGATGCCGCCGATGCGCAGCCTCGGCAAGGTCGACCTGGCCGACCTGACCGACAGCTTCGACGTCAACGTCCTCGCCGCGCTGCGCACCACCCGGGCGCTCACCGCCGCGCTGATCGCCTCCGGCGGCTCGGTCGTGGTCGTCAACTCGGCCGTGCTGCGGCACTCGCGGCGCCCGTTCGGGCCGTACAAGGTGGCCAAGGCGGCGCTGCTCGCGGTGGCCCAGAACCTGGCGAGCGAGCTGGGGCCGAAGGGCGTCCGGGTCAACTCGGTGGCGCCCGGCTGGATCTGGGCGGACACGCTGCGCGCCTGGTTCGAATACCAGGCGGCCGAGCGCGGCGTGCCGGCTCAGCAGATCTACGACGAGATCGCGGCCGGCACCGATCTGCGCCGGCTGCCGGAGCCCGACGAGGTGGCCGACGCGGTCCTGTTCCTCGCCTCCGACCTGGCCCGGGCCGTCACCGGGCAGTGCCTGGACGTCAACTGCGGGGAGTTCCACCGATGACCCAGACCGACCGCACCGATGTGGGTACGGTCGAGGATCTGCAGGCCTCGGCGACCCGGCTCACCGGACTCGACGACTTCGGCGGCACCGACCACCTCGACGGGCTGCGGGTGCTGCTGTCCGCGTACGCGGAGGAAGGCGCCCTGACCCCCGCCGGGAGCAAGGCGACCCGGCAGCTGTTGCGCTCCGCCCTGGTCTCCCGGCTGCTCAGCGAGACGGCCTGGCGACAGCATCCGGAGTACGCTCAGGTCGCGGTGCCGCGCCCGGTCTTCGTGACCGGCCTGCCCCGCACCGGCACCACGGCGCTGCACCGGCTGCTCACCGCCGACCCGGCGCATCAGGGGCTGGAGCTGTGGCTGACCGAGATGCCGCAGCCCCGGCCGCCGCGCGCGGCCTGGGCGGACAATCCCGTCTTCGCCGCGCTGCAGCAGGGCTACCGGCAGCATCACGACGCCAACCCCGAGTTCATGGGTGTGCACTATCTCGGTGCCGACCAGGTGGAGGAGTGCTGGCGGCTGCTGTGCCAGTCGATGATGTCGGTCTCCTTCGAGTGCACCGCCCACGTCCCGGGCTACTCGCGCTGGCTGGCCGGGCGGGACTGGACCGCCGCCTACCGGCGGCACCGCCGCAACCTCCAGCTGATCGGCCTGGCCGACCAGGACCGCCGCTGGGTGCTGAAGAATCCCAGTCATCTGTTTGCGCTGGACGCCCTGCTCGAGGTCTACCCGGACGCCGTGGTCGTGCACACGCGCCGCGCGCCGCGCGCGGCGATCGCCTCGGTGTGCAGCCTCAACGCGCAGGCCGCCGCCGGCTGGTCCGAGCTGTACCGCGGCGAGGTCCTCGGACGCGCCCAGCTCGAGCTCTGGTCCCGGGGGGTGCGGCAGTTCATGGCCGACCGGGCACGGCACGACCCGGCGCACTTCATCGACGTCGACTACGAGGACTTCGTGGCCGACCCGATCGGCACGGTCGAGGCGATCTACGACCGGCTCGGCACGCCGCTGGGCCCGACCGCCCGGGCCGCGATGACCGAGATGCACGCGGCGAGCGTTTCCGGGGCGCGCCGGCCCGCGCATCGCTATGACCTGGCCGACTTCGGGCTCACCGCGGCCGAGGTGGACGACGCCTTCGCCGACTATCTGGCCGCCTACGGCCGGTGAAGCTCGGCCGGCCGTCTTTCGGGGTGGCCCGGTGGGTTGCCGAAGCGCTGGGCGCGCGACGGGTCAGCGGGGTGGGGGCCGGTCAGGCCTGGTAGAGGAGGGAGAATCTGGCGTCGGCGGGCCTGCCGCGGTACCAGCAGCGCACCCGAACCGTGGTGGTGTCGTCGCGGCCCGCGGCGGCGGGGGCGGTGGTGCAGTAGGTCGCGGTGGCGTACGCCGAGACTTGGATCTGGCCGTCATCGCCGGTGAATCCGGAGAGTTCGACCGCGTAGTCGCCGGGACCGCGGCGCTGGATCATGCTGTTGCCGCCGGTCGAGTTGTACTGGTAGTCCAGACGCGGCGTGTAGCGCGCGGCCACTGCCTTTTCGGCCCAGAGCTGGGCGCCGGAGACCATCAGGTCGGGGCGCGAGGCCAGCTTGACAGCGTAGGTCAGGACGAAACCACTGTCCACCGGCCTGCCCTCGGTGTCGTGACAGCGCACCTCGGTGAGCAGGAAACGCTTCTTCGTCGTCGGGTTCTGCCAGGGTTCCCAGGCCATCGGGTTGCAGATCCGTGGGACCGGGCCGAGCGAGGTCACCTTGACGATGCCGGGGGCGTCCAGTTCGGCGGAGCGCTGGATGTCCTGGACGAAGACCTCGTAGTTGCCGGTGGCCGGCCGTTCCACCGTGACCGGTGTGCTGAACGAGTTGAAGGCGTAGTTGCGTTCGGTCTTCCCCGCCTCGTACCGCACGTAGGCGAGGGCGCCGGTGCCCGCAGCGGCCTGGAGGAAACGCAGGGCGAAACCGGAGTCCCGCATCGTCCCGCTCGCATCGGAGCAGACCACCCGTACCGTGAGATCGGTGCTCTTCTCGGCCATCCCCCATCCGGCCGTGCCGCAGACGCGCGGCGTGGCGCCCACCGCCGTGATCTCGACGGTCCCGCCGTCGACACCGAGTTTCTCCAGACGTACGTCATAGCGCCCGGCCTCGGTCCGCCGCACACTGTTGGCGGCCTCCCGCGAGTTGCAGGTGCCCGCGAGGTCCGGCCGCCGACCCCCCGCCTCGTCCGCGTCGACCAGCACGTATCCGCTGACCAGCAGGCCGGGCTGGGCCGCCCCCACGGACATCCCGCAGGCCGGCCCACCGTCCGGAAGGTTCTCCCAGACGAACGCGACACCTCCCACGATCCCGCCGATCAAGGACGCGATGCCGCTGGCGACCGCGGCCCAGTCAGTGAGTTTCCACTCCCGCCACTCCCGTCGCCAGATTCGTTCCAGAAGCGTGAACCGCCCGCTGGACGGCACCGTTTGCCCCGAGGGCGCCCGGTTCCGCGGGTCAGCGCCACGGCCACGTCGCCGCACACTCATCGGCCTTCCTTTCTACGGAGTCAGCGACAGTTCAACGACACGTGGGGCTACATCGCGCTTCCCGCCCGTGGGGTAACCACCATCTGGGTGCCGGGATTCGTCGGCATCTCCGTGGCCGTGCCGGTGTTCCGCATGTCGACGCCGGCGCGGGTCTTCATGCCGTTCTCGTCGGTCTCGCCCATGGTGACGCCAGGGCTGGTCGGCATCTCCCGCTTCGTTTCCTCGCCCAGCAGGGAGGTCCGGCCCGGCGCCACCATGATCGCGCCCGGATCCACCAGCGTGCTGTCGAGGCCGCCACCCGTGCTGGTACCGCCAGACCCCGTGCCGCCGCCGGCCTCGGTGTCACCCGATCCGGGGCTGCCGTTCTGCCCAGACCACAACGGGTCATCACCGTTGCCGTCGGATCCGGTAGTGCCGGTAGTGCCGGAGGATGTCCCGCCGTTGTTGCTCCGGGGCGGGTCGACGAGCGTGTCATCCTGGTCCTCGCCGGGCATGGTGTCCTGGTCTTGGACGGGCATTACACCCTGGTCGTCGTCCGGCGAGGTTTCACGCCCGCGGCCCGGCATAGTGCCCTGGCCGGCATCGTCCGGCATCGCACCTCCACCCTTGCCGCCGGTGGATTTCTCGCGGCCGGTTCGAGCCTCGGGGGCGGTGTCGCGGGCTTCGGCCCGCGTGTCGCCGGATGTCTGTGGTGTCACGGTACGAACGGGGTCCGCCCCGCAGCCCGCAAGAACCACACAGGCCGCGACCCCGACACCGAACCGAAGACACTTCCTCCGCAGTGGCACGAAATCTCCTTCGCAGACTCACAGCCTGCTTACAAATATGAGCAGAATACGGACAAATCACTCAGGCATAAGCAGGGTAGGGGCCACCCGCAAACAAGCTCGGCGAACGCGCGGACCGAAGGCGTCCTCGCCCTCGGGGGTGCCGCGCTCGCAGCCGTTGTTGCTGTAGCGCCTGTTGCTGGTGCCAGTGGTCTTCCGCCCTGTGGTTCGGCGGCTTGCCCTCCCGGCATAGTGTACAAAATACCCCATACACCTACCTAGGTTACAAATCTACCGGAACGGAACTGCCATGGAGAGCATGCCCACACCGCCGTCGCCGACCGGTCGATGGATCCACCTGCTGGTGTCCGCCGTACTCGTGGCCGGCATGCAGACAGCGACGGCGTCCCCGGCGTCCGCCGCTCCCGGAGACGCGATGCAGGAGTGCCGAGCCGGCCAGTCGGGCAGCTCAGCGAGTTGGTCGGGGGACATCGTCGGTACGACGAAGCTCGCGACGACCGTGGGCGGCCTGAAGCCGGGCAGCGTCATCCGGATCACCGCGTCGGGGTCGGTGCACAACGGCAGCTGGTTCGGTCAATGGCGAGGGCCGGACGGCAGCCCCGGTGATCCCGGGGGTACCGCGTCATGGCCGGCAGCTCGGGTGAACAAGTTCGCCTTGTACGGCAAGTGGATGCGCACCGGGGAGACCTTCCACGCCGGTTCCGACAGCGGCTGCCTCGACTACACCAGCGTCTGGCGCCGCGGCAACCACGTCGACGACCTCGCCGTCGGTGTGAACGACGACGTCATGGACGACAACAACGGCTCTTTCCGCGTCACCGTCCGGGTTTGGACGAACCCCTCCGAGGTCAACGACGGCGGGTTCGAACGGCAGCCCGGCCGGTCCCTGTCGCTGGGGTGGGTCGGCGAAGGCACCGGGTTCAAAGGTGTCGACATCAACCGGGGCCTGGCCCGCGTCGGACGAAACAACGCGTTCATCCGCACCACGACCGGGTGGAACGCCGTGGCACAGCCGATCAAGGTCGTGCCACACCGGAGATACCGGATGGCCGCCTTCGTGCGCACCTCCGGCAACTTCACCGGCGGGGTGTACGGCGTCCGGCCGGCGTCGGGCGGCAGCGCCATCGCGCACGCCACCTACGGCGAGTACGCCGTGACGCGGTACCGCCCGGTCGTCCTCGACTTCGACAGTGGCTCGTCCCGCTCGCTGACGGTCTTCATCGGGTACTGGGCGCCTGGGGTCGACTCCTGGGTCCAGATCGACGACGTCCAGGTCTGGGCGCACTGACGGGATCGCGCGGTTGTGCGGCGGGCCGCCCCGGTGGTGCGCGGCCGCCGCGCAGCCCAGAAGTAGTCAGAAGGAACGGCCCCGACCGTCAACCGCAAGCAAGTTCAACCCCCCAACCGCAAACCCCGAAGGGCATGATGAGCCGGGGCCCGGCTGCCTACGGCGGTGAATCAGCCCAGCGGGCCGATCACCTCGTCGGCGAACCGGCGCAGGCCGTCCTTCTTGGTGGTCAGGTCCGCGTCGAAGCCCGCGCCGTAGAACATCCACGGCACCACGATCGCGTCGGTGACCCCGGCCTCGGCCTGCTGGCGGTAGCCGTCGAGGCCGAACCGGTCCACGCAGACCGCCTGGATCTCGAACGGTGCGTCGGCCCGGCCGTATTCGGCGCGCAGCTCCGCCAGGCGCGCGATGACCGCGCGCAGCTTGTCGAAGCGCATCATCGCCGACGACCAGCCGTCGCTGACGCGGGCCGCCCGGCGCAGCGCCGGCTCGGTGTGCCCGCCCACGTAGAGCGGCACCGGCGCGCTGGGGGCGGGGCTCATCTGCAGCTTGTCGAAGGCGAAGTGCTTGCCGTGGTATTCCACCATCCCGCCGCCGAGGATCAGCCGCAGCACCTCGATCGCCTCGTCGGTGCGGGCGCCGCGGTCGGTGAACGGGGCGCCGCACCACAGCGACTCCTCCGGGGACCAGCCCAGCCCGACGCCCAGGCCGAACCGGTTGCCGGTCAGGTTGGCCACCGAGCCGACCTGCCGGGCCAGCAGCACCGGGTTGCGCGGGCCGAGCTTGAGCACCTGGGTGTAGAACCGGATCCGGCTGGTGACGGCGCCCATCGCCGCGGCGGAGACCATCGGGTCTGCCCACGGGGTGTCGGCGTCCCAGAACCGGCGGCCGTCCGACGTGTACGGGTAGGCGGCGCCGACGTGCTCGGAGTAGAAGATCGAGTCGGGCAGGGCGATCGACGTGTAGCCGCACTCCTCGGCCGTACGCGCCAGTTCGGTCAGCTGTTCCAACGGACTCAGGGCCACGCCGAGGGTGAAGTTCATGCCAAAACTGTAACGCGTTCTACCTCGGAATTGAACACCTCGCCGAGCGCCAGCAGCTGGGCGGTGGCGCCGCCGAGCAGGAACTCGTGGTACTTGGCGGCGAGGAAGTACCGGTGCAGCGGATATTCGAGGTCGAGGCCCACGCCGCCGTGCACGTGCACCGCGGCGTGCAGCACCCGGTGCCCCGCCTCGGCGGCCCAGAAGCCCGCCGTGGCGACCTCGGCCGTGGCCGGCGGGTGCTCGGCCAGCCGCCAGGCCGCCTGCCACGTCGCGAGCCGCAGGCCCTCGACGTCGATGTGCGCGTCGGCCAGTCGCTGGGCGACGGCCTGGAACGCGCCGATCGGGCGGCCGAACTGGACCCGGCCGCGGGCGTACTCCGCGGTCATCTCCAAGGCCCGCTCGACCACGCCGAGCTGCGCCGCGCAGGCGCCGACCGTGGCGTGCGCGGTCAGCCACGGCCCGGCGGCGGGGTCGGCGATCAGCCGGTCCGCGGGCAGCGTGCCGCCGGCGATTCGCAGCAGCCCGGCGCCGGGGCCGCCGGCCACCTGCTGGGCCTCGACCGTCACGCAGGGGTCGTCCGGACGCACCAGGAACACGCCGGGCCCGGCCGGCACGAGGATGAGGGCGGCCGCGTCCGCCGCGGGCACGGCCGGGACCGTGCCGGCTAGCCGCCAGCCTTGCGCCGCAGGCTCGGCCCGCACCGTGCCGCCCGGTGCGGCGGTGAGCACGATCTCGCCCCGGCAGGCCGGTTTGGCCCACTCGTCGACCTGGTCCTCGCTGCCGAACCTGGCCAGCGCGCCGGCGGCCACCACGATCGACGGCAGGTATGGCACAGTGGCCGCGTGCCGGCCCAGCTCGGCCAGGATCGCGCACTGCTCCAGCAGCCCGTAGCCCTCGCCGCCGGCCCGCTTGGGCAGCGCGGCGGCGAGCACGCCGGCCTCGGCCAGGGCCGGCCAGAGCGGGCGGCCGGACGCCGCCAGATCGCGCGTCATCCCGGCCAGGTCGCCGGCCTCGCCGCTCAACGAGAAGTCCATCTCGGTGCTCCTATCGCCGGACGGGGAGGCCGAGCGCGCCGGCCGCGATGATGTCGCGCTGCACCTCGTTGGCCCCGCCACCGAAGGTGAGGATCAGCGAGGCCCGGTGCATGCGCTCGATCCGGCCGCGCAGCAGCGCGCCCGGCGAGCCGGCCCGGACCGTGGCGGCGGGCCCGAGCACCTCCATGAGCAAGCGGTACGCCTCGACCGCGAGCTCGGTGCCGAACACCTTGCCGGCCGAGGCCCGGGTCGCGGCCGGCGGTCCGCCGGAGCCGGCGGCCACCCGCCAGTTGAGCAGCTTGAGCGCCTCGGTGCGGGCGTGCACGCGGGCCAGGTGCAGCCGCACCCACTCCTGGTCGAGGACCCGGCGGCCGTCGGGCAGCCGGGTGGCCGCGGCCCAGTCGAGGACCTCGCCCAGCGACCGGCGTAGCGGCGCGGCCGAGGTGAGCGCCACCCGCTCGTGGTTGAGCTGGGCGGTGATCAGCTGCCAGCCCTCGTTCTCGGTGCCGACCAGGGCGGAGGTCGGCACCCGTACGTCGGCGTAGTAGGTCGCGCTGGTGCTGGGCCCGGCTACGGTGCGCACCGGCGTCCAGGAGAAGCCGGGCGCGTCGGTCGGCACGATGAGGATGGACAGGCCCTTGTGCCGCGGCGCGTCCGGGTCGGTGCGGCAGGCCAGCCAGACGTAGTCGGCGTACTGGATCAGGCTGGTCCACATCTTCTGGCCGGTGACCACGTACTCGTCGCCGTCGCGCACCGCGCGCGTGCGCAGGGCCGCCAGGTCGGTGCCGGCGTCCGGCTCCGAATAGCCGATCGAGAAGTGGACCTCGCCGGCCGCGATCCGGGGGAGCAGCTCGGCCCGCTGCTGGGCGGTGCCGTGCCGCATGATGGTCGGCCCCACGGTGTAGATGGTCAGGAACGGCACCGGTACGCCGGCCATCGCGGCCTCGTCGGCGAAGATGAGCTGATCCATCGCGGACCCGCCCCCGCCGCCGTATTCGGCGGCCCAACCCAGCGCGAGCCAGCCGTCGCGCCCCAGCTGCCGGACCACTGCCCGGTAGGCCTCGCCGTCGCCGTATTCGCCGTCGTTGTCGGTGAGCGCCTCGCGCAGCTCGCGCGTCATCAGGGCGGCGAAATACGCCCGCAGCTGTTGTCTGAGCCGCTCCTGCTCCGGTGTGTATCCCACGTGCATGCGTCGCCCCGGGTGCGGTAGGTTAGAACACGTTCTACTAGTAGACCACGTGAGCGGAGGGCGTCAACCGTGGAGGCGTTTCTGATCGGTGCGGTCCGTACGCCGGTCGGCCGGCGCGGCGGTGCTTTGTCCGCCGTGCACCCGGCCGATCTGGGCGGGCACGCCATCGCGGCGCTGCTGGAGCGCACCGGCGCCGACCCGGCCATGGTCGACGACGTGATCCTCGGCTGTGTGGACACGCTCGGCCCGCAGTCCGGCGACATCGCCCGCACCTGCTGGCTGGCGGCCGGCCTGCCCGAGCACGTGCCGGGGGTGACGGTCGACCGGCAGTGCGGTTCCGCGCAGCAGGCGGTGCACTTCGCCGCGCAGGCGGTGCTGAGCGGCACGGCCGACCTCGTCGTGGCCGGCGGCGTGCAGAGCATGAGCCAGGTGCCGATCGGCAGCGCCATGGCGCCGCGCGGGCCGTACGAGGGCTCCGCCGGCTGGGCCGCCCGCTACGGCGACCAGGAGATCTCCCAGTTCCGCAGCGCCGACGAGATCGCCGCCAAGTGGGGCCTGAGCCGGGCCGAGATCGAGCAGTTCGCGCTGGACAGCCACCGGCGAGCGGTGCATGCGATCGACGAGGGGCGGTTCCGCGCGGAGATCGCGCCGTGGGGCGACTGCGACACCGACGAGTGCCCGCGGCGGGACACCTCGGCGGCCAGGATGGCCGCGCTCGCGCCGCTGCGGCAGGGCGGCGTCACCACCGCGGCGGCTGCCAGCCAGCTCGCCGACGGCGCCGCCGCCCTGCTCGTCGCCTCCGCCCGCGCGGTCCGGGATCAGGGGCTGCGGCCGAGGGCCCGGATCCTGCACCTGTCCGCGCGCGGCGACGACCCCGTCCTGATGCTCACCGCGCCGATCGCGGCCACCGCGCACGCGCTGCGCCGCAGCGGGCTCCGCCTCGCCGACATCGACCTGTTCGAGGTCAACGAGGCCTTCGCGAGCGTGGTGCTCGCCTGGCTGCGGGAGACCGGGGCCGATCCCGCGCGGGTCAACGTCAACGGCGGCGCGATCGCGCTCGGCCACCCGCTCGGCGCCACCGGCGCCCGGCTGCTCACCAGCCTGCTGCACGAGCTGGAGCGCACCGGCGGCCGCTTCGGCCTGCTGACCATGTGCGAGGGCGGCGGCCAGGCGAACGTCACCATCATCGAACGGCTGTGAGCCGGGCTAGCCGCTCCTCCGCCTCCCGCATGATCCGGTCGATCAGCTCCGCGCAGGACGGCAGATCCTCGATGAGGCCGGCCACCTGGCCGGCGGACATCACGCCGTACTCCGGCCGGCCCTCCACCATGGCGGTGCGCAGCAGCACCGGCGTCCCGGCGGCCATCACCGTCTGCGCCCAGGACAGCTCGCGGCCGTGCCGCGCGGTCCGCCCGGCGCGCAGCAGCGCGGGCCAGGACAGGCCGGCCAGCCGGCGGAACGCCACCGCGTGCCGCAGCGCGCGGGCCAGTCCGGCGGCCCGCCCGGAATGCTCCAGCGCGTCGACGAACGGGGTGCGCAGCACCCGGTGCGGCACCCCGTCGACCCGGGTGGTCACCACCGTTCCGGTGACCGGCGCGGCCAGGTACAGCCGCTTCACCTCGTCCCCGACCGGGCTGTCCGAGGTCAGCAGAAACCGGGTGCCCATCGCGATGCCGGCGGCGCCGTAGGCCAGCGCGGCGACCAGCCCCCGCCCGTCGAAGAAGCCGCCGGCCGCCACCACCGGGATGCCGACGGCGTCCACCACCTGCGGCAGCAGCAGCGTCGTGGGCACCGGGCCGGTGTGCCCGCCGCCCTCGCCGCCCTGCACCAGTACGGCGTCCACGCCCCAGCCGGCGACCTTCTCGGCGTGCCGGCGGGCACCGACCGACGGCATGGTGAGCACCCCGCCGTCGGCGCAGCGGCGGATCAGCTCGCGGTCGGGCGCGAGCGCGAACGAGGCGAGCCGGACCCCCTCGCGCACCAGCAGGTCGACGCGTTCACGGGCATCCGGGGCGTCGGCCCGCAGGTTGACGCCGAACGGCGCCTCCGTGCGCCGGCGCACCTCACGGATGGCGGCCCCCACCTCGTCCAGGCTCATGGTGGCGGAGGCAAGGATGCCGAAACCGCCCGCGGCCGAGGTCGCCGCCACCAGGCCGGCGCCGGACACGTACCCCATGCCGGTCTGCACGATCGGATGCCGGCAGCCGACCAGGTCGGTGAGCGGAGTCCTCACCGGATTTCCTTGTTCCGCAGGCCCTCCGGGTCCAACCGGTCGCGGATCAACGCCAGCTCCGCCGTGGTCGGCGACCGGGTCTCCGGCACCTCGTCCGGGACGGCCGGCGCGAACCCGGTGGCGGCCAGGACGTCGGCCACCTGTACGCCCGGGTGCACCGAGCGCAGCCGCATGGACCGCTCCGGCGTAGCGAAGTCCAGGACGGCGAGATCGGTGACCACCACCCGGATCTCGTGGAACCGGTTCGCGGGCGCGCCGAGGGCGGCGGCCCGGTCGTAGCCCAGACCGGACACCATGTCGACGCGCTCGACGAAGGCGCGCGGCGAGTGCCGCGGCACCCAGTAGCTGGTGGCGTGGTTGATCGTGTTGCCCGGCGCGCCGCGCACGCCGAGCAGCTGGGACGTGGGCCGCGCCCAGTCGCCGATGCAGGAGATGTTCTGGTTGCCGTACCGGTCGAGCTGGCTCGCGCCCATCATCACGTGCCGGCTGCCGGCGGCCACCAGCTGGAAGACCGCCCGGTACGGCAGCCAGCCCTCCTCGTCGTCCCCGTGGAGCAGAGTGGCCTCGCCGTCGGTGAGCAGCAGGCCGGGCGCGAAGGTGAGCTGGGCCAGCCGGGCACCCAGCCGGGGAATGAGCCCGGTCGGGCTGGCCAGGATCGCGCCGTCGCCGCGCCACGCCTCGGCGCATGCCACCACGCAGACCTCCGCCCGGCTCGCGTCGCTCATGGGTTGCCCACCGCCTTCTGATATTCCGCCTCGTCGCCGTCGAGATAGGTGGCGCGGAACCGGTCCCATTCCGCCGGATCGGCGGCCGCGGCCGCGTATTCCCGCTGGAACGCCTCGTCGCGGCCGTAGTCGGGAACGCAGCTGGTGAAGTGCGCGCCGTGCGGGGTGACCACCACGCCGTCCACCATCGCGCGGTTGACCAGCATGCCCTGCGGCGGGCCGGCGGCGACCAGCTCGTCGGTGCCGACCAGCCGCTCGCAGGAGAGGTAGCGGCGCTCGGCGGCCAGGCAGAACAGATCGTCGAAGTACGGATCCGGGCCCAGATACCGCCCGTTGCCCCAACGGTCGGCCCGGTTGAGGTGGACGAGGGCGGCATCCAGCCGCAGGGCCGGCATGGCGACGAACTCCTCGCCGTCCGCGTACGGCGAGCGGACCGTGCGCAGCTCCGGATTGACGCGCAGGACGTCGGAGCCGAGCCCGGCCCGGATCGGCAGGAACGGCAACCGGTTGGCTGCGGCGAGCAGTCCCCAGTAGAACATCCCCTCGTCCAGCTCGGTCAGCTCCACAGTGCCCCGGCGGCGGGCCTGCCGGAAGTGCGGCTCCAGCGCGATGCTGTCCAGCGACACGAAGCCGGTGACCAGCCGGCGGACGCAGCCGGCGGCCAGCAGCAATCCGACGTCCGGGCCGCCGTAGGTGACCACGGTGAGCCCGGTCAACCCGGCCCGCGCTATCGCCCGGACCAGCGCCATCGGCTTGCGCCGCGACCCCCAGCCGCCGATGCCGACGGTCATCCCGGGACGCAGCTCGCCGACCACATCCGCGATCGTCATCACCCGGTCGTCCATGCTCACCTGCCGTCCACGAAGGCCTGCCGGGCGCGGTCGCCGGCGCCGGCGAGGTTCAGCTCGTATGTGAATCCCTGCTCGAACCGGTATGACCGCTGCACGTCGACCGGGTCGATGCCGTTGAGCGACTCCTTGGCGCGGCGGATCACCACCGGATCCTTGGCCGCGATCTCCTCGGCCACCGCCCGCGCGGCGGCGCGCAGCCCGGACGGGGCCACCACCTCCAGGACCGTGCCGAGGCGGTGCAGCTGCGCGGCGGTGACCGTGCGGCAGGTATAGACCATGGTGCGCATCAGCTGCTGCGGCACCAGGCGGGCCAGGTGGGTGGCCGCGCCGAGCGCGCCGCGGTCCACCTCGGGCAGGCCGAAGGTGGCATCGTCGGCGGCCACGATCAGATCCGCGTTGCCGGCCAGGCCGACACCGCCGCCGAGGCAGAAGCCCTGCACGGCTGCGATGACCGGCACCGGGCAGTCGTAGACGGCCGCGAACGCCGCCGCGCAGCCACGGTTGGCGGCCAGCAGCGCGTCGTGGCCCGGCGTGCGCTGCATCTCCTTGATGTCCACCCCGGCGCAGAAGCCGCGCCCCTCGGCGGCGAGCACCACCGCGCGGGTGCCGGGGTCGGCGCCGGCCTCGATGAGCGCGTCGGCCAGCGCCTGCCAGCCGGCCGCCGGAACGGCGTTGACCGGCGGAAAATCGATGACCACCTCGGCGACCGGGCCGGGATGCAGGTGTATGCCCACGCCGTACCCTAACCTAGCGCTTGCTTGGTCGGCTAGCATCGGCGGATGGACCCCCTCGACTTCGCGGGCCGCGCCGTGGTGGTGACCGGCGGAACGCGCGGGATCGGCGCCGCGATCGCCACCGCCTTCCTGACCGCGGGCGCCCACGTGCTGGTGTGCGGCCGCACCGAGCCGTCAGGGCCGTCAGGGCGCTCCGAGTCGTCAGGTGCGTCCGGGGGCTCTGAGTCGTCCGGGGGCTCTGAGTCGTCCGGGCGCTCTGAGTCGATCGGGCGCTCTGAGTCGATCGGGGGCTCCGAGTCGATCGGGTTGCCGCAGGCCGGCGGTCGTGCCGCAGAGTTCTTTCGGGCGGATGTTCGTGATTCGGAGCAGGCCGGCGCGCTCGTGGCCGCCGCGGTGGCGCGGTTCGGCCGGCTCGACGTGGTCGTGAACAACGCCGGCGGCGCACCCTCCGTGCCGGCCGGCACCGCCTCGCCCCGGCTGCACGCGAAGATCATCGAGCTCAATCTGATCGCGCCGCTGCACGTCTCGCAGGCGGCGAACGCGGTCATGCGCGAGCAGCCCGACGGCGGCGTCATTCTCATGGTGGGCAGCGTCAGCGGGGTGCGCCCGTCGCCCGGCACCGCCGCGTACGGCGCGGCCAAGGCCGGGCTGCTCCACCTCGCGACCAGTCTCGCCATGGAGTGGGCGCCGAAGGTACGGGTCAACAGCCTCGTCGTCGGACCGGTGGTCACCGATCCGGATGCGCCCGGGGTGGATCCGGCGCTGCTGGCCCGCGCCGTGCCGCTGGGCCGGGCCGCGACGCCGGCGGAGGTTGCCAGTGCCTGCCTGTTCCTCGCCTCGCCGCTGGCCGGCTACGTCAGCGGGGCCGCGCTGGCCGTGCACGGTGGCGGCGAATGGCCACCGTATCTGCCGGACTCGCGGGCCGCGGCTCACCCTGCGCGGAAGTAGTGTGAGCTCTCCACGAATCTGATCCGGTCGAGGTCCGGCACGGTGGGGCGAGGCCTGGTCTCGCCCGGTCATGGGCTGAGGTTCGGGCCTAACACTGTCACGGCGGTTCGTGGCCCCCCGGCCGCGGGCCGGGGTGCCCGGATCGAGGCCCATCTCGATTGCCAGGCCTCGCCGCCCAGCGACAGACCCCACCCTCCACGCTCCTTTGCTCTGCTTCCCCATTGGAAACACCCGCTCGGCCGACGCCTGGCTGCAACAGATAGGCAGAACCCGCACATTCCCCCACCGGCGTTTCCCATAGGGAAGGACCCTGTTGCCTAATTCGCGGCGCGCTGGTTGTGGTCCGTGACGTGGTTGTTCTGCCCGGTGAGGGTAGGTCGTCGTTGGTGGTTGGTGTCCTGGGTGAGGTGAGTAGCGGTGTCGATGCGTCCGCGTCCGTTGCCGGAGGTTGATGTGCAGACTGCGGTGGTGGCTAGGGCGGCGTTCAGGAAGCCGACGTTGGCGATGCGGGTGCGTGATGAGCTGGGTGAGGTCTTCACCGACGAGGCGTTCGTCGATGCGTTCGGGGTTCGTGGCAGGCCGGGGATCTCGCCGGGGCAGTTGGCGATGGTCACGGTGTTGCAGTTCGCGGAGAACCTCACCGACCGGCAGGCCGCTGACGCGGTCCGGGGGCGGATCGACTGGAAATACTGTTTGGGTTTGGTGTTGACCGATCCGGGTTTTGATTTCAGTGTGTTGTCACAGTTCCGGACCCGGTTGGTCACCCATGATCTGCAGGGTGTGGCGTTCCAGACTCTCCTGGACCGGCTGGTCGAGCAGGGCCTGGTCAAAGCCCGGGGTCGGCTGCGCACCGACGCGACGTATGTGATGGCCGCGGTTCGTGATCTCAACCGTCTGGAGATGGTCGGTGAGACGCTGCGGGCGGCCCTCGAAGCCCTGACGGTGGCGGCACCGCGGTGGGCGGCTGAGCACGTCGACGCGGCGATGGTCCGACGATACGGTGCCCGGATCGATGAATGGCGGCTGCCGAAGGACCAGCCCGGCCGGCGGAAACTCGCCGCCCAGGTCGGGACGGACGGCTACCAACTGCTGGCCGCGGTCTTCGACGGGCAGGCCCCGCCCTGGCTGGGTGAGATCTCCGCCGTCGAGGTGCTGCGCCAGGTGTGGATCCAGCAATACGTTCGCGGCGAGGCTGGGCGGGAGGTGATCTGGCGGGATGCCGATATCGACGGTGAGCCTGCCGGGCAGAACCAGGATCATCTCCCCGTATGACATCGATGCCCGTTACAGCGAGAAACGCGGCCACCGCTGGCAGGGCTACAAAGTCCATATCAGTGAAACCTGCGACAACACCCCACCCSCG
>NZ_QHHV01000079.1:0-14442 GCF_003947245.1 Actinoplanes sp. ATCC 53533
AGGCCACGCCGGTCGCGAGGCCGCCCACAGAGAAGCCAGCCTCACCAGCGGAATGAAACCACGACCTGTCGATCAAGTCGTCGATGCTCAACGGTCGGGTCCTGCGCTCCCAGCACCCGAGCGACATCGACCCAAGAGGTCTACGCGTTGCTGACCGTCTACCAGACGATCATCAGCATCGCGCTCGACCTCGCCCAGACGCCGCCCGGCGGACCGGACTCACACCGGCAAGCAACGACGAGCTTCAGACCAAGACACGACCGCTGAACGATCACCTCTCAATCACTGGACGCACCGGCTGCCGTACTAGCCGAGCACTTGCTGTTGGTCGTAGGTTTCGATGCCTTCGGCGATGACCTCCAACTGCGCGTCGCCGCCGCGGCCGTCGTCATGATGGACATAATGTGGGCCCCCGAGTGGCCGCTCGACCAGACCACCAACGCCGGTGAACCCAGCGGCTCGACCAACCCGATCACCGACTACCACTTCATCTACGCGGTCGGCGCCATCGTCCTCGCCCTCACCTACGCCAGGCACACCTGGGGCCTGGGCCAGGAGTGGGCCAAGCTGCCCTTCGTGCAGAAGGACCGTTGGCTGATCCGAACTACGCCGCCGGACTCCGATGCTCGGCCGGTCGACCAGCCGAGCATCAATTCGCGCTCGCTGCAGCCGCTATATACCGCGTGGCCGATGGCTCAAGAGCCACGGCGAAAAGGGGCATCGCCTGGAACCTCGGATGGGCGTCTACGAGGACCTCACTGCCGACGACGCGGTTTCTGGAAGCACACCGAGCACGGGATTTCAGCTTGCACACCACTCAGGCGCGTAAAGCTCGCCGTGCGCCGGGGTCTGGTCTGGTGGCCCTCGCCAGCGGCCGCTCCCCGGACGACACGTTCGCCACCAACGCGGCCGGGCCGATGCCTACGAGCCCGCCGCACCGTCGCTGGTCCACACGCTGCGCGCGGTGCGTCCCGATGGTGTCGACGCCGTCCTCGACACCGTCATGCTCGGCCAGGCCATCATCGGCGCCGTGGTCGACGCAGGCACATTCGTGACGACCCGCTCGACGCACCCCAGGTCGAGCGGAACATCCGGGTCCACCTGACGCCGGGACTACCGAACCGGCGGACCCGGCCGAGACGACTGGCCATCCTTGTCGGACAGGCTGTGCGACACCAGGCCAGGTTGCACTGGATCCGCACCTTTGCGCCGATAGACTCCGATGCGTCACATCACGGCCAGGGGAGGCTGCATGGGTGGACCGCACAGCGCGGCGGTGGGCAAGGACTTCCCGTACGGTTCGCGCACGATGTGTCACATCGAGGTCGGCAACGATGGCAACGTGTCGCAGGGTGTAGACGCAGGTGCCTACCAGTGGGCGATGGCGGGCACGTCGCGGCTGTTCGCGGTCTGGCCGGGTGACTACTCCAGCGACCTGTTCGTGATCGACGACCTCGACGCGTACGCCCGCGCAGTCGGCTTGATCCACGATGAAACACGCACCGGCCTGGCAGCCATGGTGCCGATCTTTTTGGAGACCTTCAGCGGTCAGGTAACGGGTAGGCATCCCCGTCAGCTACGGCGGGCCGTTCAGGACTCATTAGATAACGGGTAGCGGATAGTAGGACATTCCGAGTAACGGCCACTGACGTTCAGTAACGGCCTGTCGTCGGTGGTGCGGCCGTGCTCGATGTGCAGGACCATGAGGGCGGCTGCGGTGATCCGGCCGATCGTGCAGGGAGCGCGTTATCTCTCGCTCGTCACTGAACCGACGATCCGGACCCGGCCCGCTAGCCGGCGCCAGACCCACAGCCAGCATCGGAGGACCAACACGGGCCGGCGGTCCAGACGGCCGCCTCGTCGACATGTGAGCCACCGCAGGAACCGTGGCCTCGCGGTCTGCCGTACCGGTTTGACCAACAGGGAGGCCGACCTCGGCGAGTCGTCCGCGCGGCACGTTGACAGGGGGATGATTGCCATCGCTGGCCTGGCCACGGATGCCCCGGATGAGGGAAGTGGGCCGGCCCGGTGAGGGGTCGGGCCCGGTTGCAGCACATGAGTGGGAACCTTCGTCAGGATTGCTCTGCGCCTCATCAGGTGACGCCGAAGAAGGCGTGGAACGCCAGGGAGGCCATCAGGACCACCAGGCGTGCCATGTGGGGCACCCGCCGTGGCAGTGGGTCGGGGCTGATCAGCACGGCGAAGAACAGGTACCCGGACAGCAGGAAGTGCAGGTACAGCGCCAGGTGCGCGGGATGGTTGCGCAGCGCGTATTCGTAGGCGTCGGAGAAGTACATGACGTACAGGCCACCGACCCAGAGCACCGCGGCGATCACCGGGTTGGTGAGCAGCCGCACCGGCCGCGAGTGCAGGGCGGCGACGATCCAGGCCCGCGCCCCGGGGTAGCGCCGGTCGGTTGTCGCCGGCAGCGCCCGCAGCGCGAGGGTGATCGGGGCGCCGAGGACCAGCAGGATGGGTGCCAGCATGGCCAGCAGCATGTGCACGACCATGTGCGCGCTGAACAGCACCGGCGCGTAGCGGGCCAGGCCACTGCCGGTGGCGACCAGCACGACCAGCCGAGCAGCTTGGCCTGCAGCAGGGGATTTTAGCCCTGCCCGGCCAGATTCGCGAGGAACTCGACTCGCAGCCAGGCGTTGATCTGACCGGAAATGGCGACCGCGGCGAAGCAGAACACCGCGATCGCGGTGTTCTGCTTCGCCGCGACCTCCAGACCGTCAGGGCGCCACCGGACGTGCAACACCAGCGCGACCAGGCCACCGACCCAGATCGTCTCGAACAGGATGTGGACGGCCAGGCGGTGGTGGCGGTGTTGTGGTCCAGCGAGGAGGCGGCATGCCCGGCGAACGCGCGCGGCCAAGATTCCGGTCCTGGCCGGAGCTGTTGGCGGGCCCCTGCACCGGGCCTGGGCAACCGCTCCAGTCAGCGGCAGCGGGGCACGCGCAAGCCGCACCGGCACCGAATCCCCCCTGCTGACCGGCCCCGCTGCCGTCGTCTCCGATCGGGAGAGGCTCTCACCTTTGTATGCGGTCAGGCGGTTGCTGCCGACGAACTGGGCGACTTTGACGTCGACCAAGAAGACGCCGTCGATCAAGCAAAGGCTGATCTCGGCAGGATTCCGGCAGGCGGTGGGGGTCGCCGGTATCGCCAGCCTGCGTCGTTGATGAACACTGCGTGTCATTGAGCTGAAACCGAGAAGGTCTCGCAACAGTTGGAAGGTGAACGTACAGTGATGTCCGCCCGGATCCCGAGTGCTTGGAGCGCGCATGACCGTCCAGACCCCCCGACGGGCTTCGTCGATGGATCGGGACGCCGTCAAGGCACCCCAGCGCAGCGCCCCGGCGGGCCCGCCCGGCGCGCCGCCGAAGGGCGGGAAGAAGGCCAAGAAGGACCCGATCTGGGCGCGGATGGCCCTGATCTTCGGCGCGGTCCTGATGATGGCCAGCGGCGCCGGCATCGTCGGCACCAAGTGGATGGTCAGCAGCGCGACGAGCGCGGTCACCCAGGACGACCTGCTGGGCGGCACCAAGAAGACGGCGGCTGAGGGCGGCAACAGCCTCAAGGGCCCCATCGACCTGCTGCTGATGGGCGTGGACGCGCGTAAGCGCTGGGCCGTCGACGACCTGCGCGCCGACACGATCATCATGCTGCACATCCCGGCGAGCCACGACCAGGCTTACCTGGTCTCGATCCCGCGCGACACCGAGGTCCAGGTGCCCGCGTTCGCCAAGAGCAAGTATCCGGGCGGCACCACGAAGGCCAACGAGGCGTTCTTCCACGGCGCCCAGAACGGCGGCGGCTGGGCCGGCGGCGCGCAGCTCATGGCGCAGACGCTGAAGAACACGACCGGCATCAGCTTCGACGGCGCGGCGATCATCGACTTCAACGGTTTCAAGGGCGTCATCGACAGCCTGGACGGCGTGCGCATGTGCGTGGACCAGCGGGTCAAGTCGCAGCACATGGTCAAGGTGGGCGGCAAGCCGATGTATCTGGCCGAGGCCCGCAAGACCGGCAAATCCCAGACCCCGATCTGGCACGAGAAGGGCTGCCGGGACATGGAGGGCTGGGAGGCCCTCGACTTCGCCCGGCAGCGCTACGGCCTCAAGAACGGCGACTACGACCGCCAACGCCACCAGCAGCAGCTCATCAAGGCGATGGCGAAGAAGGCCAGCACCAGCGGCGTGCTCACCAACCCGGTGAAGGTCAACGCGCTGATCAAGGCCGCCGGCAAGGCGTTCGTGCTGGACACCGGCGGCGTGCCGGTCGCCGACTTCATCTTCACCCTCAAGGGGGTGGCCGCCAACGACCTCGTGTTGCTGCGCAGCAACAACGGCTCGTTCGCCGGCAACGGCAGCGGACGCGAGACGATCACGCCCAAGACGATGGAGATGTTCCGGGCGGTCAAGCAGGACAAACTCGCCGACTTCATCATCGGGAACCCGGACGTCGTCGCCAAGGAGAAATAGCTCACCGCCAGCAGTTGGTCAGACGGCAGGTACTCAGAGTGACATGTTGCTGGGTGGATGCGGCCTACCTGCTGGACGTGCGCAGCCCGCCGAGTGGACGGCGGGTCAACTGCCCGGCGCTCACCGCGGTCCGTGCCATCCGTGTCCCCGCGTCCGCTGTGCGTAGGCCAGCGAACGCCGCGTCAACTGCGGCAGTGTCCGGACTGGACAACAGATCAGCCAGCTCGCGCAGCGCATGCTGTCGTCCCTACATCCGGCGTGATCCCGAACATGGACACGCAGGACCGAGTGCGTAGAGTTGCTGCCGTGAGTGACGCGATCAGCCTGCGACTCGCCTCACATGGCGTGACGTTGGGCTGGATCGTGGCCCTTGGGGCACTGGTTCTAACAACGATGCTGCACGCCGCACAGTGCGCGCCATCGATCACCACGATCATGAATCCGGCTGTCATGGTTCATGCGTTGGCTGACCTGCCATCGGCCGGTAGCGCAGAGGTCTCGGATGGTGAGTTGGCTGTTGGGCCACCTGCAGCGCTCGACAGAGGCGCCGTTGCGCAAGACGACCCTCACAGAGGACCCAACCCGGATACTCCAGGAGCTGCGGCCGCCTGTCTGCTCCTGATAGTCGTGGCGGGGGCCTTGATCGCCACGGGCAAACTCGAGCTACATCTGCCTGCTCGTCACTTGAGGCCGGCAACTCATGCGCCCAGGCCACAAAACCGTGGGAACTCGGCCAACACCACGGGCGTGCTGCGGACATAGGCCGATTCCTTCGGCGCCACCGCGACGAAGATCTCAACGTTTCGGGTACAACCACGCGCCAAGAATTCGCCTCGATACCGTCGACTTCGCGCCGTGTCTCGCGCCCACTACCGCTTTCTGTAATATGCCGAGCCAGCTGCCAACCTCGCCCTGAATCGGCAACAGCGAGCATGACCGCATAGGAACCAACCATGAATGGACTCTTCGATACCAGCGAAGAGGTGGTCCTCGTTGCCGCCGCCAGTCTTGCCCTGATCACCGCGCTGTTTATTGCATGGCGCATGAGCGGGCTCCGAACTGAGGACCAGTCAACGTACGACGCCGATATTCCTGATGGCAACGAACCCGAACTGTTGACAGGACTAGAAGACCATCTCGCTCGTGAATTCCTCGGCGCCGCCCGTACTGCCGGGCAGATATCGCCGAACTCCCTGGCCGCCGAAAGAACACCGTACCTGGCAGAGCGCGTCACCGCCGCCGCTCACAGCGTGACGCGTCAACTACTCATCCTGCGCAGCGAAGTAAAGGACAAGTGGATGACGAGCGCCTGCGTCGGCCAGGCCCGTCTCGTCGGCGTGTCAGTGGTACAGGTAGAGACGGCAGCCCTTGCGGCGGTGCGCAGCCCGGCTGACAGGCAAGTGGCCGCCCAACTCGCGTGCGCACTAGCCGACCTCGATGAAGCAGTCGACAACCTGCATGCACTGGTCCGATCCTCGACGAGGGGCAAACAAGGATGAGCCCTTGGTGTCGGACACTCGTCCCTGGAATTCTGCTGTCGGTAGCGGCGCTCATTGCCGTCATGATCCTCATGATGTCACACCACGACCCCGGGCTCGGCCACGGCTTCACCCGCACCTCGTGGCGACCTCCCGACGCACCGTCGGTCGCCGGGACCGCAGAGGGCCTGCCTACCTACGCAATGAATCATCGATTTCAACAACATTGTAGACTCTTCAGCGCGGATTGTCGTCTACTCGCCGGAACACGGGACCGCATCCGAGAATCTGTGACGCATGGATTGCAGTGCGCGACGAAGGACGGCATCGGACATTTCTGCAACGAACTTTTCGATCCCCTTGATCAGGGCAGGTAGAGTTTCGTCTCCGAAAGGATTGAACAAAAGACCACGATCGGGGCTAGTGGAAAGTCACATTCGGCGGCATCGGCCGCAACGACATCAATGACTTCTGCACCTTCAGGTAGAGTGGCTTTCAGAGCCTCGACGTTACTGTTCGCGGCAGCAAACTAGATCTGGGTCGAGCTCAATGCCGATCACTCGCCTGTATCCGAGCTGTATGGCCAGAACGAGTGTCCGACCCTTGCTGTACCCCAGTTCGATGAAGGCGAAAGATCCCGCATCGCCAACAGTGTGCTCGCCATGTGGCCGGTGCGTCCTTACTGTGGCCGGCGAACCCGAACCTCGTTGGCGTCCATGCGCAGGGTGACGCCTTCGGCGGCGCGTGGGTGAACACGTCGGCCTGGGTGTGCAGCCGCACCCTGGCCGAGATGTCGCAGCCGCGGCGGGCGAGCAGTGGGCGGATCTGGGTGACGGTGCGCCGGCGACCGTGGCGCGGTTGACCTGATACGTGACCGCGACGGCGGGGGCAGCGGTTTGGTCGCTACCGCTCCTACTCGAAGGTCCCCTTTCGGGTTCAAATCGACACCCCAACGGCGACGTACCAATGATGACGCCGATCCGACTGCCCAGAACCGTTTCCTACCATGCTCTGACACGCTTCGTAGCTGATCACGACCCTGGCCGCCCTGGCCATCGCGTCGACTGACGGCGAGCGGCAGGACGCTGGTTGATGCGGCCGGCAGCCTCGATGTGATCCGTTTGGGTCGGCGTCGCATTTGGCGCGGCGTTGTTGGTGCCGGATGGCTTCCGCGGGTGGCCCGAGCGACGGGCGTACCGAACCTCGACCACCCTGACGGGGGACATGACTGGCCACGAGTCCGCATTTCGCGTATCTGTGGTGCGCGGTGGGCCGTACCCGTCCAGGCCGCCGTCCGGCGACCTCAACGAAGTGAGGGACATGGGTGCGAGAGCGCGTAGGTCCTGTCGTTTGGTAGTGTACGAGATCGCCGAATCCAGGGCCTCAGTCAACGGGGACCGCCATCGACGGCAACTCTGGGCGTTACCGGTGTGCCGGCAGGTGGTCCGGCTTCTCTCGACGCGAAGCGAATTGCCAGAATCGTTGACCGCCCCAGCGCCGGTCGTATCCGTGGTCGCCGACGGTGCCGGCCGGGGCGCCGGTGTATCTAGCAGTGCTCGGTTGCGCGCAGGAGCTGCCCTGGCGGGGCTGGCTTTGGGTTGGCTCGTCGCGGTAGCCCTGCCGGCGTCGCCTGGGTACGCCCACGCAGTGCTGAGCGGCAGCGATCCAGCCGCAAACACCGTGGTGCCACAGCCACCGGAGCAGGTGATGCTGCAGTTCACCGAGTCGGTGCGGCCGGTCACCGGCAGGATCCAGGTGTTGGCGCCGGACAACTCACGGGCCGACGACGGCCAGCCATCCGTGGCGGGGGCCACCGTAACCATCACCCTGCGTACCCGAGCCACGGGCACCTACCTGGTCAGCTACCGCGTCACCTCGGCGGACAGCCACCCGATCGCCGGATCCTTCACCTACTCCGTGGGAACTCCCTCAGCGCGGCCAGCCGCTGCCGGGCAGGACGCGACTGCGGCCGCTGCGCGATCGGTGCGCACCGCGATCTCGGCTGCCAAGACGGTCGGGTATGCCGGGCTGGCACTGCTCATGGGACCGATCATGATGTTGCTCCTGCTGTGGCCGCCCCGCCTGAGCCGGTCCGGTCCAGCCCGGCTGGTATGGACGGGGCTCGGACTCACCGCGGGCAGCACCCTGGCCGCGCTGTGGCTGCAGGTGCCGTACACCACCGGTGGCGACCTGACCGATGTCGACATCGACGGTCTCGGGGACGTGCCGGGCAGCCTCTTCGGCGTCGTTCTGCTCATCCGCCTGGGTGTTTTGTGCATAGCGCCGTTCCTCATCCGGCCGATACTGTCCGCCGGCAGTGATGTGTCGAGCAAAAGCCGCGGCCGGCTCGCCGCGCTGGCCGGGGTCGCGATCACGACCTGGCCGCTGAGCGGCCACCCGGCCGCGTCGCCTGCTCCCAGCGTCTCCGTGGTCACCGACAGCATCCATCTCACCGCGATGGCCATCTGGCTGGGCGGCCTGGTGATGCTGGTGACCTTCGTGCTTCCCCGCGCTCGCGACCACGAACTGCAGCTGCTCCTGCCGATGTGGTCGAAATGGGCGGAGACCGCGGTCATCGCGTTGGCGATGACCGGCGTCATTCAGGCCCTCATCGAGATCGGCACGGTCGGCGCGTTCTTCACCACCGCCTACGGCCGCTTGTTGCTGGGCAAGCTGGCCCTGGTCGCGACAGTCATCGCGGTCGCCGGATGCGCACGGCGCCTCGTGCGGCGCCGGCTGGACGACGGCCGGCCTGTCCTGCGCCGAGTCGTCGCGCTCGAGTTGGGCATCGCCACCGTGATCCTGAGCCTGACCGCCGTGCTGGTGCAAACCGCTCCGGCTCGCACCGCCGCCGCGGGCCCGGCTGCGAACCACACCGAGCAGGTCGAACAGACACTGCGGACCGAAACCCTCTCGGTGCGGGTCATCATCTTCCCGGCACGAACCGGCGCCAACACCGTGCACCTTTTCGCGTTCACCCCCGAAGGCAAACCCTTGCCGGTCGTGGAATGGGGTGCCACCGCGGCAATGCCCGCAGCCGGTATCGAACCGGTCGATGTCCCCCTTTCGCAGGCAGTCGACAATCACGCCATCGGAAAGCTTGACCTGCCGATAGCCGGGACCTGGCGACTACGGGTCACACTGCGCACGTCCGAGATCGACCAGCGCTCGGCTACCGGGCCAGTGACGATCGACTGACCGGCGGCCTCGGGCGTCGGGCGCCACGCCGGATGGCGTACGTGGCCACCGCCGGGGTTGAGTGCCCAGCCCGAGGCCGGCGCCGGACGTCTCCGGAGCCGTGGCTTTGGATCGCCGTCTGACGGAATGCGGCTATCCAGCGACGCAGACCCCGCGTCGACCCCGGTTGGTGGTGCACGTCGTGTCGGCCTGCTGGCGCAGCACCTTGGCGTCACCGCCGTGCTGGGGGAAGACCGCGACGCCGATCCCGGCGCCCACCCACCACCGGCACCCCGTCGTGGTCCAGCGGCTTCCGGATCCCATCCAGGACACGCTGGGCCACTCGGCCACGTCGGCACGGAGGTGACGTTCGGCAACAGGATCGCGAACTCGTCGTCGGCCTGATGCCCCGGTGAGAGATCTGAGTCGGCAGGGCATGGCTTACCGGGCGGTGGTAGCACCGGGAACGTGGTCGCCGGCTGATAGGTCCGGATCGGTGAGGCAATGGCCCGCCGGGGTTTAGCGGGTGAGCAGGACGGCGGCGAGGCCGCCCCAGCCGAGCGGCATGGCGGTGCTCGGGATGATCCACACGGTGTGGGGTGAGGTGGTGTTCTCGTCGCGGTCGCCGCCGTAGCAGTCGGCACCCGTGGTGTCCTCCTCGGCATTGTTGGCTGATGAAAGCGGCTTTGTGTTGCGTCAGGGGTGCGGGGTGTTGTTCTGCGTGCCGGTCTCCCGGTCTCGCGGTGCGGTGCCGGCCGGTGCGGTGAGGCGGCCGATGCCGGGTAGGAACCGGCCTGTTCTGGCGGTGTAGGTGGTGTAGGCGGCGCCGTGCACGCGGGTGAGGTAGGGCTCTTCGACGGCGCGGACCTGCAGTTGGATCGACATCACCAGGATCGCGGTGGCGGCCACGGACACCACGTTCGGTGCCATCAGGGTGATGCCGAGGCTGGTGGCGGTCATCGCGGTGAAGATTGGGTTGCGGGCCAGCGCGAACACCCTGGTGGTGACGAGGTCGGTGTGCTCGCCGGGGTCGACGCCGATGCGCCATGAGGTGCCCATGTGCAGCTGCGAAACCAGGGTGGTGAGCACCCCGGCCACGGCGAGGATCAGGCCGGCGCCGCGGGTGACGGGATGGTCGAATGCGTCGAGCGCGGGCAGTCCGGCGATCGCGGCGATCGGGCCGGCCGCGCCGAGCAGCAGGGCGACGACGAACAGCAGTTTCGCCCACCATCGCAGCGTGCCGACCGGTCCGGCGTCGAGGCGCAGACCCGTGTCGCCGGTGCGGCGCCACTGCACGATGCTGCGCCATCCGAACGCGAGGGTGAGGCCGAGCAGGTAGATCGTCAGGGCGGCGGCGGCCATCAGCGCGGCCCGCCGGCTTCGGCCGGCCCGCAGCAGCCGTCGGTGCAGGCTTTCGCCGGTGCGGCGTCGGCCGAGACGGTGTGCAGGGCGGCGTTCGGGGCGCAGCAGCTGTCACCCTTCCACGCTTCGCGGCCTTCCTTGACGGCGACGGCGGCGATGACCAGGGCGGCGATCGGGTCGGCCCAGGACCAGCCGAACAGGCTGTTCACCGCCAGGCCGACCAGCAGTACGGCGGACAGGTAGGTGCACAGCAGGGTCTGCTTGGAGTCCGCGACCGCCGTGCGGGAGCCGAGCTCACGGCCGGCGCGGCGCTGGGCGTACGACAGTCCGGGCATCACCGCGAGCGACACAGCGGCCAGGACCAGCCCGACGCTGGAGTGTTCGGCCTCGGCGCCACCGACCAGCGCCCGCACCGACTCGACCGTGACGTACGCGGCCAGGGCGAAGAACGAGATGGCGATGATGCGCAGCGCCCTCTTCTCCCGCGCTTCGGGGTCGCGGCCGGCGAACTGCCACGCCACCGCCGCCGCGGACGACACCTCGATGATCGAGTCCAGGCCGAAGCCGATCAGCGCGGTCGACGAGGCCAGGGTGCCGGCGGTGATCGCGACGACGGCTTCGATGACGTTGTAGGTGATGGTGGCGGCGACCAGCAGCTGCACCCGCTTGGCCAGCACGGCGCGGCGCGCCTGGCTGGGCCCGGACGGGGTGAGCTGGATCAGCGGCAGGCTCATCAGCAGCAGCCTTTCTCGTCGGCGTCCGGGCACGTAGCCGGGTCGACCGCGAGGACCAGACCGAGCAGGTCACCCAGGGCGTGCGCCATCCGGGCGTCGGCCAGCTCGTAGCGGGTGCGCCGGCCTTCCGGAACGGTCACGACCAGGCCGCAGCCGCGCAGGCAGGCCAGGTGGTTGGACAGGTTCTGCCGGGTGGTGCCCAGCAGCTCGGCCAGTTCCGCCGGATATCCCGGCTGCTCGCGCAGCGCCAGCAACAGCCGTGCCCGGGTCGGATCCGACAGGGCATGACCGAAGCGGGCCAGGACCTGTCCGTGCGTCAATGTCTCCACACCCGGACAGTACATCAGACGATGTACTAACCGCGAGCGGGTCGACCCTGTGCGGCGGGCGTCCGTCGGCTCACAGGCAAGACTCAGGGTTCACTCAGCGATGAATAAAGCAGAAACTGTATCCCCATCCCGTCATGGACGACGCACTCGCTGTTCATCGTCGGCGTTGTGCGGCCGGCCCTCGGCGCGTCGGCCAGGCCGGCCGGTCATGGCGGTGCACGCCTTCCAGACCGAAGTCGTTTGCACCACCTTCGACTTGGACGCGCTGCGGAAGTTGTGAGTGGCGCAGCACCGCCCGGTGCATCACCGGACGGCGCTCGGTCATCTTCAGACGGCCTCGTACACCGCCCCGTGTCGCGTGCGGGCCACTGGCCGTAACACGGGGCTGTCGTCCAGGACGTCACGGTGGACCGCGTTGAAGTAGGCCACGAACAGTTGTCGCGGCGCCTGCTTCAACGACTGCTCCAGATTGGCGACAGTGGCGCGTAGCGTGTCCGCGCCGAACGGATTGAACAGGAAAACCACCGCCGGAATAGCAGGGAATTCGTAGTCGACGACGTCACCGCCGATCACCGTGATGTCCGCCGTCCCGGCGGCCCGGATGGTGTCCCGTGCCAGGCCGGCCAATCGGGGGTCGAGTTCGACGCCGATGACCGGGCGGAACCCGTGCTCGGCGGCGAGGATTAAGGTGCGGCCCTTGCCGCATCCGAGGTCGACGAATGCGAACCCGGCCGGCCTGGCGATCGGTAGATGCCGGAGCAGTTTCTTGAAGTGGTGGATCGGGACCGGTGAGTACGCCACGGCGTCGTCGAAGGCCTGACTGATTCCAGGACCGCGCGAGCCGGGGCTGGTATCGCCTGCGGTGTTGATACCGAGACGCTGGTCGAGGCGGCGTTCCCGGCGTAGCCGCACGGGCCGGGCGGCCAGTTCACCGAGCAGGGCCAGGCCTTCCCGTACCGCCGCGGTCGCGCCCGCGTCCGTGTGTGCCTGGCGCACCGAGCGGGTGAACGTCTCTGCCCGCCGGCGCACCAGGATCTGCACCCGGCGCACGAGGCCGGGTCCGAGTTGTTGCTGCATGCTGACTCCCTCTCCGCGGCGCGTAGGGCCGCGGACCGTGAGAGTGACGGCGGCCTGTCACCGCCGGATGAGGTCACGAAGGGCCCACCGTGACGTACGCCGACGCTGGGCCGACATCGCCATGTCCTGGGTCTTTGCTGCGCTGACCGCAGGACACGGCACCATGGGTAGTTCCGCCGTGGTGCGCCGGGCGGAACGGTGAGTGGATCGCGTCAGCAGGGCGGCGGCGCGCGGCCGGCCACCGCGTACGAGCAGAGCAGGAGCCGGCACCGCTCGGGCCGTCGCCGGGCCCGGACCGGCCGCGCTGCGGCCGACACCGGGTGGACCGGTGACCTCGTCGCCACCCGGACGCGGAGCACGAGGCGCAACCACACCAGGGAACTGCCCGCACCGAACAGGGCGTGCAGGAACGCGCCGGCCAGCAGAACGGCCGGAGGCGTCGGGCCGAGCCCGAGCAGGGCATGCTCCACCGCATCGGCCGCCAGGAAGGCGACCACCGACGAACCCACCGCCAGATGAACCGCGGTGGAGCGGCGACGGCCATGCAGGAATCCGACGGCCACGGCGACCGCCAGGACCGCGGCCGCCACGAGACAACCCGCGACCACCGCCTCCCCGGCCCGCACCGCATGCAGGTGCCGCGCGGCCGGGCTCAGCGCGCCGTCATAGCTGTGCGCGAGCACCCAGAAATTGACCGTGTGCGCGACCAGCCAGCCGGCTACGCCCACGGCCAGCGCTGACCCCGCGGCGAACAGATCAGCCGCGCTCTCGGTCCGCAGGTAGCCGCGCCGCACCGTCGCATTCACCTCGCATGTGCCCTTTCCGCAGCGTACCGGGACCGCTACAGGACCGGACTCACCCGGACGGGGCAGACCTGGAAACCGGCCGGTCACCGCGGTTCGGTGACCTCCACCCCCGCGCGGGGGACTGCGGTTAGAACCAGATCGGCCCGGACCACTCCGGAGTCACCGGTCGCGGTCTGCTCGACGGGACCTTGCTCCACGGCAGCAGTCGCACAGGCCGGCGGGCGGCGACGTCCTCGACCCAGCCGAGCACCACGATGAAACCCCCGAGTAGGACGAGGGCGACGGCGAAGAACGCGGCCATCTCGAAGTGCGGCCCCACCCGGTCCACAGCGATCGCCGATCCGACGGTGAAACACAGCGTGATCGCCGTGTTGTGCCACAGATAGATAGTGACGGCCCGGGCGTTGCACAGGTTGACGAAGCCGTTGAGAAACCTGCGCCGGTTCAACCATTGCATGGTGGGGCTGACCCGCAACAGCAGCAGCACGAATCCCACCGAGTAGACGGCGTATGCCACCGGTTCCGCGGACAGGTCGACGCCGTCGTCACCTGGATGGGTGATCTCCCAGGCCAGTCCGGCTCCCACCAGCGTCGCTGCCAGGGGTATCAGCACGCCCAAGTGGATGCGCTTGAGGTCGCCGCCGCGGTGCGCGAAGCCGAGCACCCAGCAGGACATGAAGGTCAGCACGTCGGTGGCGGCAGAGCCGAGTGCCTCCCCCAGGATCGGCGGCGCGTTCTCCAAAGTGGCCAGCCCGGCGATCGGGGTGCCCACGGTCATCAAGCGGGCACGTTGGTAGCACCGAAGCAGTAACGGTGAGAGCAGCACCAGCCATAGGTACGCGACCAGGTACCACAACACGCCGGTGACCGGCTCGGCCCAGCCGGCGGTCGGAGGTTCCACGATCGGGACCAGCCACAGCAGCAACGCCGGCCACTGCGGTCGGTCCTGCCACCCGGCTACGAGCATCACCGGGAGTAGTAGCGCGCCCATCACC
>NZ_QHHV01000007.1:0-40831 GCF_003947245.1 Actinoplanes sp. ATCC 53533
CGACGTTCCGCGCACAATTCTGGAGCTTGCCGAAGCCGCTGCCGCTGACGTGCTCGTCATCGGCAACCGCGGGCATGGATCACTGATCAACCTCATGCTCGGCAGTGTCGCCGCTCGTCTGCTCCAGGTCACGTCGTTGCCGATCATCACGGTGCCGTCACGGTCGACGGCGGCAACGCCGCTCACCGACGCCGATGTCGCGGCGGTTTCAACGCGGTCCAGGTTTTAGCCAGGGCAGCCTACGTCGCCGGATCCGAGACCGGATCACCGAAGCGATCGGCCCTGTGACGTCTCGTGGCGGCGTGCGGAGCTTTCGCCAGGTACGGGCGCAGACCGCCGGTACTGGGCGAACACGAATCGGCAGCGGAGCCCGCCAGGGCCGTCCACCGTGTGACCGGTCGCCTCATTGTCGTGTGAGGCAGCGTGGACGAAATGGTGATCAGATGTAGACCAGCCGGGCGCACATGAGCTCCAACCGCCTCGCGCCACGGCGAACAGCTCTAGCGGAGCGCAGGCAGGTGGGAGGCATTCTCGTGAAGGACAAGGGATGAGCGATCCCCGATCGATCGACCCGACGCCGTGGCACACAAATCCGGCCAGCGACGCGGCCCACCATTTCGGGACCGACCTGAATACAGGGATCTCGGCCGTGGATGCTGGGCGCCGGCTGGAGCGGTACGGTCCGAACCGGCTCGCCGAGGCTTCGAGGACGCCGTGGTGGCGGGCGTTCCTGCGACAGTTTCAGGATCTGTTGATCGTGATCCTGCTGGTCGCGGCGGTGGTGTCGTTGCTGGTGAGCCGGGAGTGGGAGACCCCGGCGGCGATCGGGTTCGTCGTGTTGTTGAACGCGGTGATCGGCTTCGCGCAGGAGTCCCGCGCACAGGCGTCGCTGGACGCGTTGCGGCGGATGAGCGTCACCACGGCCACCGTGCGGCGCGACGGGCGGATCATGAGGTTGGACGCCGACGACCTGGTACCCGGCGACGTGGTCGTGGTCGAGCCCGGCGACCGGGTGCCCGCGGACGGCCGGCTGTTTCAGGCGACATCCCTGGAGGTGCAGGAGTCGATGCTCACCGGCGAGGCGCAGCCGGTGGCCAAGTCGGCGTCGGTCGAGGTCGACCAGGATGCAGCCCTCGGGGATCGGGTGAACACCGTCTACATGAACACGGCGGTCACCCGGGGCCGTGGTGAGGTGCTGGTCACCGCGACGGGCATGCGGACTGAGATGGGCCGTATCGCGCACATGCTGCACGGCGCCACGGCCGGGCAGAGCCCGTTGCAGCGTCAGATCAACACGTTGAGCCGCACGCTCGCGATCATCGCCGCGGTCGTCATCGCCGTGGTGTTCATCCTCGGGCTGATGCGTGGGCAACAGTTCAGCGTCCTGTTCGTCACTGCGGTTTCGCTCGCCGTCGCGGCGATCCCGGAAGGCCTGCCGGCGGTGGTCGCGTTCACGCTGGCCATGGGGTACGGGCAGGCTGGCCAGGCGGGGTGCCATCGTGAAGCGGCTGGCGTCGGTGGAGACGCTGGGTAGCACCTCGCAGATCTGTACGGACAAGACCGGCACGCTGACACTCAACCAGATGACCGCCCGCGAGATGCTGCTCGCGGGCCGCCGCTTCACAGCATCCGGTGAGGGCTACCAGACGGACGGGCGGATCCGCACGACCGACGGGTCGCCGCTGCCGGGCACCCTCAACCATGCGCTGCTCGCGATGGCGTTGTGCAGCGACGCGGTGTTGCGCGACGGCGATGTGGTGGGCGACCCGACGGAAGGCGCCCTGGTGGTCCTCGCGGAGAAGGGCGGCATCGACGTCGCGGCGTTGCGTGCCGAACGTCCCCGGATCCTGGAGATCCCGTTCGACTCCGACTACAAGTTCATGGCGACCTTCCACCGCTGGACCGACGACCAGCACGAGGAGGTGGTGCGGTGCTTCGTCAAGGGTGCCCCGGACGTGCTGTCCGCGCGAGCCGACCGTTATCTGGGCGAGTCCGCCGTCGTGGCGTTCGACGCCGCCGCGCAGACCAGGTATGAGCAGGCCAACGGGGGGGCTGGCCGCGCAGGGCATGCGGGTGATGGCTGTCGGCGTGGAGGACTTCCCGGCCGTCGGATTCGACCCGGCCCGAGATCCGAAGGACATGCTCGACCGGCTGGTGCTCGTCGCCCTCGTCGGTATCGTCGACCCGCCGCGTCCCGAAGCGCGCCAGGCCATCGCCGAGTGTCGCGACGCCGGTATCCGGGTGCGGATGATCACCGGTGACCACGCCGTCACGGCTGCCGCCATCGCCGGGGAACTGGGCATCCCCGGGCAGGCTGTGACCGGGGCCGACCTGGACGCGATCGACGACGACGCCGTTCTGGCCCGCCGGCTGGACGACATCGGGGTGGTGGCACGGGTCTCCCCGAGCCACAAGATCCGGATCGTGCGGGTGCTGCAGGACCGCGGCGACGTGGTCGCGATGACCGGCGACGGCGTCAACGACGCCCCCGCGCTGCGCAAGGCCGACATCGGTGTCGCCATGGGAATGACCGGCACGGAGGTGACCAAGGAAGCCGCGACGATGGTGCTGACCGATGACAACTTCGCCACCATCGTCGCCGCTGTCCGCGAGGGCCGCGGCGTGTACGCGAACATCGTCAGCTTCACCCGCTTCCAGGTCTCCACCGCGCTGGGATTCGTCGCGACGTTCCTGATCGCGTCGCTGACCGGCATCGCCGGCGGCGCCCCGTTCACCGCGCTGCAGATCCTGTTCGTCAATCTGGTCATGGACGGACCACCCGCGATGTCGCTCGGTGTCGAACCGGTCAGCGCGGACGCCATGAGCCGGCCGCCGCGACCCCGCCACGAACGGATCCTCAACCGGCAGCGGCTGCTACGCATCGGGCTCGCCAGCACGGTGATGGCCACCGGCACCCTCGCCGTACTGGTGTGGGGCCCCGGACCCGCGCCCACCCCCGGCCAGGCCAGCGTCGCCGGCACCATGGCGTTCGTGACGTTCGTGTTCTTCCAGGCGTTCAACCTGCTCAACGTCCGACACGACACCCGCAGCGTGTTCCGCCGCGAGACGCTTGAGAACCGGTCGGCGTTCGCCGCCACCGCCGTCGTGGTCACCCTTCTGGTCCTGCTCGTCGAGATGGACGTCCTGCACGGCCTGTTCACCACCACCGACCTGACATCCGGGCAATGGCTGACCTGCGCCGCGGTCGGCACCAGCATCCTGATCGCCGGCGAACTGGTCAAGGGCGTCCTGCGCCGCCAGACCCGGCAGACACGCCGGCAGACCACGGAGGTCCCCGCATGAGCAGCGACCCGCTCTTCCCGGTAGGGCCGTGGCTGGTGCGCGAGCCGACATGGAACCCGGATCTGCTGGCCCAGACGGAGTCGGTGTTCGCCCTCTCCAACGGCCATCTCGGGCTGCGCGGCAACCTCGACGAGGGCGAACCGCACGTCATCCCCGGCAGCTATCTCAACGGCGTCTACGAGCAGCGCCCGCTGCCCTACCCCGAGGGCGGCTACGGCTACCCCGAACAGGGACAGACCATCGTCAACGTCACCAACGGCAAACTCATCCGATTGGTCGTGGATGACGAACCGTTCCATGTGGGTCACGGCCGGCTGCTGGCCCACGAACGGGTGCTCGACCTGCGCGCCGGCGTACTGCGCCGCCAGGTCGACTGGGTGTCGCCGGCGGGCCGTCGGGTGCGGATCGGCAGCACCCGGCTGGTGTCCTTCACCCAGCGGGCGGTCGCCGCGATCGACTACACCGTCGAGGCCGTCGACTCGGATCTGCGGATCACCGTGCAGTCGGGCCTGGTCGCCAACGAAGCACAGCCGCAGACCCCCGGCGATCCCCGGGTCGCCGCCGCCCTGGACCGACCCCTCGCGGCCGTGGAACAGGACACCGAGCAGCACGGCGCGGTGCTGCTGCACCGCACCAGGGTCAGCGGCCTGCTGATCGCGGCCGGCATGGACCACGAGATCACCGCACCGGGCGACTACGACGAGGAGACCGACGTCCGCGACGACTGGGCCCGCACCACCGTGGTCACCGTCCTGCGTCCCGGCCAGCGACTGCGTGTCGTCAAGTATCTCGGGTACGGCTGGAGCGCGACCCGCTCACCGCAGGCGCTCCGCGATCAGGCCGCGGCGGCCCTGACCGGCGCCCGATACACCGGCTGGCCGGGCCTGACCGCTGAACAGGGCAGCTACCTGGACCAGTTCTGGGACGCCGCGGACGTCGAGATCGACGGGGACCCGGTGCTGCAGCAGGCGATCCGGTTCGGCCTGTTCCACAGCAGGCGATCCGGTTCGGCCTGTTCCACGTACTGCAGGCCGGCGCCCGCGCCGAGCGGCGGGCCATCGCCGCCAAAGGCCTGACCGGTCCCGGATACGACGGACATGCCTTCTGGGACACCGAAGGCTTCGTCCTGCCGCTGTTGACCTACACCCTGCCGCACGCTGCCGCCGACACGCTGCGCTGGCGGCACACCATCCTCGACCTGGCGCGGAGGCGGGCCCGCACGCTCGGCCTGTCCGGGGCGGCGTTCCCCTGGCGGACCATCCACGGCGAGGAATGCTCAGCGTACTGGCCGGCCGGCACCGCGGCGCTACACCTCAACGCCGTCATCGCCCGCGCGGTCGACCTCTACCGGCAGGTCACCGGCGACACCGACCTGGAACGCGACTGCGGACTCGAGATCCTCGTCGAAACCGCCCGGCTGTGGGCGTCGCACGGCCACCACACCCACGACGGGAGCTGGCACGTCGACGGGGTCACCGGACCGGACGAGTACAGCGCGGTCGCCGACGACAACACCTTCACGAACCTGATGGCCGCCCGGAACCTGCGCGCCGCCGCCGACGCCTGCATCCGCCACCCCGACGACGCCGACCGGCTCGGTGTCGGCCCGGACGAACTGACCAGCTGGCAGACGGCCGCCGACGCCGTATACGTGCCCTACGACGACCGGCTCGGCGTGCACCCTCAGGCCGAGGGATTCACCCGCTACGCACCGTGGGATTTCACCGCCTCCCGCGACCAGCGGCCGCTGATGCTGCATGCCCCGTACTTCCTGCTGTACCGCCGCCAAGTCGTCAAACAAGCCGACCTGGTCCTGGCGATGCACTGGTGCCCGGGCGCGTTCACCGCCGAGCAGAAGGCCCGCAACGTCGACTACTACGAGCGGATCACCGTCCGGACTCCTCGCTGTCCGCGTGTACCCAGTCCGTGATGTGCGCCGAGGTCGGCCACCTGGAACTGGCACACGACTACGCCCGGGAAGCGGCCCTGATCGACCTGCGAGACCTGCACGCCAACACCCGCCACGGTTTGCACATCGCGTCGCTCGCCGGGGCGTGGTCGGCCATCGTCGAGGGTTTCGGCGGGCTGCGCCAGCACCACGGCCTGTTGGCCTTGGCGCCGCGGTTACCCACCGGCATTACCCGGCTGGCCTTCCGGCTCCGGCACAGCGGACTGCGCCTGTTCGTCGACGCCGACCACGAGAAGGTCCAGCTCCGGCTGCGCGACCGATCCGATGCCCGCTTGCCGGTCCTGCTCTACGGCGAACGGGTCGAGGTCGGCCCCGACGAACCGGTGGTGCGCGCCGTCGTACCGCTCGAGCCGCTGCTGCCCGCGCCTCGCCAACCCGCCGGCCGCGCTCCCGACCCGGCGTCGCCGCGTCAGGAAGCGTCTGATGAGGCGTCGTGAGGCACGACCATGACCGGCCGGTGGGCATGGTGCAAGGTCGCCGCCGCCACACTGCCGAGCAGGATCTCGCGTACCGCGGACCTCCCCCGCGAGCCCACGACCACCAGCGCCGCCTGACGCTGACGCGCGTGGCCCGCCAGCGTCTCGGCCACAGTCCGTGCAACGGTGACATGCCGCCTATCCGCCGTCAGCGAGGTCACGTCATGGCCACCGGCAGGCGGCGGGTTCCGGTCGCCCTGGTCGACGCCGGCCAGCTCCAAGGTTCGCGTGGGGAACAGCCGTGTCGCCACCGCGAGTGCAGCCTGCGCACCGACGGAGCCGTCCCATCCGATGATCACCGGCCCGTCGATCAGTGCCGCCCGCTCCGCCATCAGTAGCGGGTGAGCGACGACGAGCACCGGCCGGGACGCGTAGTGCACGACCATGTCGGAGACGCTGCCCAGGACAGCTTTGGCGCCGCCGAGCCCGCGAGATCCGACCAGTACCAGGTCCGGGTCGAGCTTCTCGGCGAGCTGGGTGAACTGCAGGCCCTCGCCGCCGTAGGTGCGCTCGACCAGCGCCTCAGCCTGCCAGCCGGCGCCGACGGCGAGGGTGACACCCATCGCGGCCAGCCGATTCGCCTCTGCTGCTCCCTCCCGCTCGATGGCGTCGACGAACTCGTTGACCGCGGCGGTGCCCTTCCACAACCGTCGCCGCAGCGCCTCGCTCGCGAACGGCGGTGTCCAGAGGTGGCCGATCCAGGCCTGCGCCTCGGGGATCAGGGACGCGCCAACCTCGATCGCCGCGCCGGCAGATAGCGATCCGTCGTAGCCGACGAGGACCCGGGCCGGCGTCTCGGTCAGCGGCCCTGAGCTCGGTTGTGCGGTGCTGGTCATGTGCCGGACTCCTCACTAGTGGTAGGCAGATAGGTCAGGTATGCCTCTGCCGGGGACCTGCTCGACGCGGAGCAGGAACACCAGGGACTCTTCGTCCTGTCCTGTTCTGCCCGTCCGGGCCGGCCACGACGTTGCGGAGCCGGCGCTGGACTGCCTTACGTGTGCGTGCGCGGGCGACCGTGGACCAGGGGTGTCGCTGCCTGTCGGTTGAGAAGCGGATGTCGGCGTGGCGATCGGGTCGGGGACGGCGGCCCTTGTTTGCTTCGAGCCGGTCCCCGGGACGCCGCTGGTCACGGTTGTTCAGGGTGGACGATCATCACTGGGCAGTCGGCGTGGTGCAGGAGTTGTTGGCCGACGGAGCCGAGCAGGCTGCCGACCAGCGCGCCGTGGCCGCGGCTGCCGACGATCAGCAGAGTCGCCTCGCGGGACGCGTCGACCAGGTTCCTCGCCGGACTGCCCGGCTCGATGAGGGTCTGCACCCGCACTGCGGGGTATTTGTCCCGCCACGGCGTCAGCGTCGCGTCGAGGTCGCGGGCCGCGTCTCGCGAGGCCGCGTCCTGGTCGTAGGGCAGCGGTGGCATGTCCATTCCGTACGGTGGCATCGGCACCGGGTAGCTGCGAACCGCGAGCAGCCCGCGGCCGCGCCGCTGCGCCTCGTCGAATCCGAGCGCCAGGGCGCGCTGCGCCGAGGCCGAACCGTCGACGCCGACCATGACCGGGCCGGAGGGGGTTTCACGTTGGCCGCGGACGACGACAACAGGGCCGGTCGCGTGGGTGGCGACCTGCTGGCTGACCGAGCCGAGCAGCAGGCTGGCGAAGCCGCCGCGCCCACGGTTGCCCACCACCAGCAAGGCTGCGGTCCGGCCGGCGTCCAGCAGGACCGAGGCCGGGTCGCCGGTCACGGCAGCACCGGAGACCTCGATGCCCGGCTCCCATGCCCGCGCCTCGGCGACGGCGCCGGCTGCCAGCTGGTCGAACTGTTGCGTGATGACGTCCGGCAGTTCTCCCACACCCCCGAACGCCTCTGGCGGCCCGTTCCATGTGTACGCGGTGAGGATCTTCAGTGGGATGTCGTGTAGTCGGGCCTCGGAGGCGGCCCATCGCACCGCGGTCCGGCTCTGCTCGGAGCCGTCGATGCCGACGACGATGGCGGGGTGTCTCATCTGTGCCTCCAGATCGGAAAACGGTTCCGTTGGTCAGTTGCGCGGCGAACGATGCTCGAGGTTGGTTGCGGTGGCTCGGTGAGCTGAACCGCTGGTTGTTTGGATGACTCTCCTGGCGCGGGGAGTCGCGGCTTGTGTCGTGCCGTCCGGCGCGATCGGTACCGCAACCGGTTGGCTGCCGAACCGACGGGTGCTACGTGGCCACGGTGTCAGGGCAGCCGTGGGGTGTAGCCGCCGCGGTTGTAGGTCAGCCGGGCGACGGCGTGGGTTTGGGTGTCGTCGTTGTCGTCGACGCGGTTGAACTGTTCGGCGACGCGGGTGGCCGCGCAGCCGCAGAAGGAGGTGGCGATGGAGCGTTCCTGCCCGGACGCTTCGACGCCTTGGTCGTTGAACAGGGCGGTGGTGCGGGAGATGGTGGCGATCTGCGCGTAGATGTCGATGGCCGCGTGGGTGAGCCGTTTCTGCTGGCGTTGCTGGTTCTGGATGTCGCTGCCGTGGATGCGCAGCAGCTTCTCGGCCGTGGCACGCAACTGGCCTACCTGCTCGGTGACCCGGTCGCTGTGGCGGGTGAGGGTGGGGTGGGCGGTGTCGAGCCGGTCGGGTCTTAGCCGACGTCGGACGCGGTGGCCGACGTAGTCGGCGAGCACGCCGATGCCGTCGATCGGGTCGGCCAGGTTGAGGCCTCTCAGGTCTGCGACCTCGTCGGCGACGGTTTTCAGCCCGGCGAGGGCGACGAAGGAGCGCAGCACGTCGTTGGAGCCTTCGAAGATGGGGAAGATGCGGCTGTCGCGGAGCGCCTTGGCTGCCGGGGAGTCGGCCATGTAGGCCTCACGATGAGGGCGGCGGACCGGTGCCGGCTTCTGCCGGTTCTCCGGTCGGTGCGGTCACCGCGGTCAGGTCGCCGGTGTCCGGCGCGTTGCGCCGGGCTCGGGTGGTGGCGCCGCGACGGTGGGACTGCCGGGCGCGGACGATCGCGACGGGACTGGACGCGTGGTGCAGGACTCCCTGGCTGGTGGAACCGAGCAGCAGGCCAGTGAACCCGCCGCGGCCACGGGACCCGACGACCGTCAGCGCCGCACCGGCCGATTCGGCGACCAGGACGGCGGCCGGGCGGCCGCGAACCAGTTTCCCCTGCACCGGCACGTCCGGGTACTTGGCGCGGTATCCGGCCAGGACCTCGGTGAGCATATGGGCAGGGCCTTCGTGTCGAGCGTCGGACGCGGCGACCCGCGATGCGTCGGGTGCGGCGGCTGCGGTGCGGTGGGCGTGGATCGCTACCACCCCTATTCCGTGCCGGGCGGCGTGGGTGAAGGCGAAGTCGACGGCCAGGCCCGACGGGTCCGAGTCGTCGACGCCCACCACCACCTGGCCGGCACCGGGTCCGGTGCGGCCATGACCGGTGTCGTTGTCGCGGATGACGACGACGGGGCACGCGGCGTGGGCGGCGGTCTGCACGCCGACGGATCCGACGAGCAGGCCGGTGAATCCGCCGAGGCCGCGGTGGCCGACGACCACAAGGTCCGCGTTGTGCGAGGCGTCGATCAGTGCCGATGCGGGAACGTCCGCCGGCAGGTCGGTGCTGATTCGTAGGGTAGGTGCGGCGGCTTGGGCCCGATCGGCTGCGGCCGACAGGACCTGTTCGGCGGCGTGCTGGAGTCCGGCGTCGGGCGGGCCTACCGCCGGTGGTCCCATCAGTTCGTTGGTCAGCGGCCACTGGAACGCGTGCACGATCCGCAGCGGCCGTCGCCGGGTGACGGCCTCGCGGACGGCCCAGTCCAGGGCGTGCAGGCTGGGTGGGGAGCCGTCGATGCCCACCACGATCGCTGCGGCCGGTTCACTGGTCATGATCTGTTGCTCCTTCCGGAGGCAAGCGGCTGTGTGTCCACCGGTGTGATGTCGTCCAGGGCGATGCCGGGGTCGGCGAGCCGGGCAAGATCGACCGGCTTCCTGCTACGGATCAGGTCCTCGATGTGGGGTGTGACGTCCCAGACGTTGACGTTCATGCCGGCCATCACCCGCCCGCCGGCGGTCCAGAACGCGATGAACTCCCGCTTAGCGAGGTCCCCGCGCACCACGACGGTGTCGTATCCGCCGGGCGGGGCGTAGCCGGTGTACTCCATGCCCAGGTCGTACTGGTCGGTGTAGAAGTAGGGCAGCCGGTCGTAGACGACCTCGGCGCCCAGCATGGACCGGGCGGCGGCCGGACCCGAGTGCAGCGCCGTGGCCCAGTGCTCGACCCGCAGATGCGTGCGGTACACAGGGTGGTAGGCGTTGGCGATATCCCCGGCGGCGTAGACGCGCAGGTCGCTGCTGCGGAGCGCCTGGTCGACGACGACGCCGTTGTCGACGGTCAGTCCTGCCTGCTCGGCGAGCGCGACGTTGGGTCGGACCCCGACGCCGACGACGACCGCGTCGGCTGGCAGTTCGGTACCGTCGCCCAGCACGACCGCGGATACCCGGCCCTGGCCGCGGAAGGCCTGCACGGCGGCGCCGAAGCGGAAGGTGACCCCGTGGTCGCGGTGCAGGTCGGCGAAGACCCGGGCGATGCCCAGCCCGAGCACCCGCAGCAACGGCAGTTCGGAGTGTTCCACGACGGTCACGGTGGCGCCGCGCTGGCGAGCGGCGGCGGCGACCTCCAACCCGATCCAGCCGGCACCGACAACCACCAGGTGGCCGCCGCCGACGAGCGCGGCCGCGATCCGGTCGCTGTCGGCCAGGGTCCGCAACGGCAGCACCCCGTCGAGGTCGGCGCCGGGGACGTCCAAGCGGCGGGGTGTCGCACCGGTGGCCAGCAGCAGCGCGTCGTAGCCGATGCGCTGACCGCCGCCCAGTTCGACCTGCCGGGATCCGCGGTCGACCGCGGATACCTGGGTAGCGGTGCGCAGGTCCACATCATGCGCGGCGTACCAGCCGGGCTCGTGCACGAACACCGACTCACGCTCGGCCGTACCGAGCAGCAGACCCTTGGACAGCGGCGGCCGCTCATAGGGCCGTTCGGGTTCCTCACCGAGCAGCACGATCTCGCCGCCGAAGCCGGACTTCCGCAGCGTCTGCACGGCCTTCGCCCCGGCCAACCCGGCCCCGACGATCACGAACACTTGTGGATCTCTCATCGGCTTCTCTCCTTGCGATGCGTCGTCGTGGCTCGGTCGTCGGTGGCTAAGGCAGCGGTGCGTTCACGGGCCAGCGGCGGTGCCCGCGCTGGCGTTGACGGTGGTAGGAATCGGCCAGGTCGGGGTTCACCCGGTCAGCCGAAGTCGGTGTCGTTCGTTTGGCGATGGTGAGCAGCAGGACCGCGTCCTCCAGGGCTGTCACCGAGTGCCGGACGCCGGGCACGATGACTAACTGACCGGTCGATACGTCGGTGGTGTCGTCGCCGGCCGTGACCCGCACCCGGCCGCGTAGCACCAGCACGGTCGCCTCACCCGGGTTGTCGTGTTCCTCGATCCGTTGGCCGCGGGCCAAGGCGATCACGCTCTGGTAGAGCAGGTGCGGACGCCCGCCATCAATGGTGCGCATATCACGGCGGCTCGACGCGCTGAGCGCGTGGCTCAGCAGTCCATCGGCGAGCGCCGTCAACGACCACTTCTCCATCACCAACTCCTATCCGTGTGGCGAGGCGTAGACACCGGCGCTCGACGGTGTCGCCGCAACCCACCGGTCGTCGCGGTGGCGCCGGGAACGGTGTGACCGCGCTGCTCGGCCGGTCACCGGTGCCGGCTGCGGGTGGCGCCCGGTGAGGGCGGTGAAGACGCCGGTGAGTTCCAGGACCAGGCGGACCTGGCGCTGCGGGTTGACCACCGTGAAGTCGCATCCCCGGCTGACGGCGGTGTTGCAGCCGACTACCAGTGCGCCGATGCCGGCGCAGTCCAGGAACGTCACCCGGGCCAGGTCGACGACCACGGCGATGCGGTCCGATGTGTGCAGGGTGTCCTGAAGGGCTGATCCCAGCGCGTCGACGGCGTCCATGTCCACGTCGCCGGCAGGGGCCAGCGTGACCAGCCCGTCGTCACGGTGATGTCGGGTCAACGAGAAACGCATGAAGGCCTCCAGGCGGTGTGCCGATGTCCTGTCGCGTGCATCGTCGTGCGGTGGCGTTCGTCGCCGGTGTCAGCCGTTCTGGCTGCGCTGACACGGCACGCAGAACCGGGCGTGCGGAAGGATCTCCAGTCGTTGCAGCGCAATGTCGGCCGTGCAGCGTTCGCAGGTGCCGTAGCTGCCCTCGCCCATGCGACGCAGCGCCTGAGCGGTGTCGGACACCGCCTGGCGGGCCGACGCGATGAGCGCGGCGAGCGTGTCGTGGTCGTAGCCGCCGCGGCCCGGCTGCCGGCTGCGCACGGTGAGCTCGGCGAGCTGGTCGGTGCTCCGCTGGAACTGCTCCTCCAACCTGGTGCGGAGCAGGTCGATCGGGTCCTGCACGGTGCTGGTCACCTCAATGGTCCTTTCACAGTTCCGGTAACGGGTGCGGATGCCAACCAACCCCGCACGCAAGTCCGGCTGGGTGGGTGTGGCACTGCCACGGTGCGGGCGTTGGTCATGTACGGCGGCTTCCGCCCGCGATGGCGGGCTGCCGGCTCAGCGCTTAGACCGCGCGTGGCGCGGCGTGGACACCGTGCTCGACGTTCCACAGTCGAGTCCCGCCCCTGTCATGATCGGCGGTCGGTGTCGGATGCGACCGGCGCGTCTCGGGGCACCCGGGCGGTCGAATACCGTTCCCGGGGGCGGGCGGACGCGGCCCGCTGCCAGGGTCAGCATGTGACTTGTCACCGTCGGCCTCCTGGCTCGTTCCAGAACAACCACCCGTCTGTCCAGCCTGTGCCCCGCGGAACGCGATGGCAGCGGGCCGCACCGGCCAACACCAAGGCGCGTGGTTGCCGACCGTCAGCAAGCACGGGACCCTCAGCCACCCGGGCCCTGAGTGCCGCCGCCCGGGCTGCGACCCCGGACAACGGGTACGGCCTGCCCAGGTCCGCCGCCCGCACGGCCTATCGTGCTGAGGTGGTTCGCCGCCCGACTGGGTGACTGGCGTGAGTCAGCTCGGCTGCAGGGTGGCTTCGACGCTGATCCGAGCACCGGTGAACAGCCGTGAGACGGGGCATAATGCGGCCGCCTCGTCCACGACCTTTTGGAAGCCTGCCGCGTCGAGCTGGGGCACCCAGCCGTCCACGCGCAGCGTGGAGGAGACGATGGTCGGTACGCCATCGACGTCGTCCAGGGTTACCGTTGCCGCGACGTTGAGGCGGTCCGGTGGCGTGTGGGCCTTGCCGAGCAGCAGCGCGAGCGCCATCGCGAAGCAGGACGAGTGAGCGGCGCCAACCAATTCCTCGGGACTGGTCTTGCCGCCGGGTTCCGTGCGCGCCGCCCAGGTCACGTCCAGCCCGTCGAGTGCGCCGCTCCCCGAGCGGATCACTCCGCCGCCGGCGGTCAACGAGCCTTCCCAGGTCGTTTCTGCGGTTCGTTGGGCAATACTCATCTGCGACTCCTCGAGTATCGATGCGGGCCAGCGGATCGGACGGTCGCCTACACCACCAATCCCGTCAGGTTTGACTGCTCAGCCCTCGTCGGGTCTGCCGGCGACCCCGTGGACGTGGCCGGCACACGGAAACCCGCACCCGATCATGGCTCGCGTTTCGTGCGGAGCCGCCGGACCGATCCGCTCGCCGTGGTGATCGGCCTCCGCCTGACCCCTTCCGGTGAGACGCCACCAGGTCGAGCTGATGCCGGGGTGAGGCAACCATGTCGTCCGGCGTTGCCGAGACCCGGCAATCTGTCACCGCGGTAGGTGCTGGCCACAGACCTGTCCCGCGAGGAGGGCATGGCGCGAGCATTGGCGATGACACCTCGCACTGCGGTCGTTGTGGTGACCGCGAGCGATCCACATCGAGGAGGACCCATGGAAAGGCAGGTAAGGCTTCGCCGGGTCTACGATGATCCCTCGTCCGATGACGGCGCCCGGGTGCTGGTCGACCGGGTGTGGCCACGCGGTCTGACCAAGGCTGCGGTCCATCTCGACGAGTGGGTGAAGGACATCGCGCCGTCCACGCCGCTGCGCCGCTGGTACGGACACCGACCGGAACGGTTCACCGAGTTCCGGGACCGCTACCTGGTCGAACTCCGCGACGCCCGACCAGCAGCCGCCCTCGACCGGCTCCGGGAACTGGCCCGCACGAGGACCGTCACGCTGCTGACGGCCACCCGAGACGTCGAGCGCAGCCAGGCAGCCGTCCTCAGTGACCTTCTGCGCGCCGCCCGAACAGCCCGTGACCCGGCGCCGGAGGCGCTTGCTTCGACCTCACGCCGCCGCCGGGTGAACGTCGGCGGTCCGCCGCATACGGACGCTCAGGAGGCCCGAGCATGAGACACGAGACGACGGCGGTCGACCGGCTGCCCTGTGTCGCGTTCACCGACGCCGCTACCGCGGCCGGGAACGCGCCGTCGATTCTCAACACCCAACCGTGGCTGTGGCGGGTACACCCGGAACGACTGGACCTGTTCGCCGCCCGCAGCCGCCAGCTGACGGCCGGAGACCCTCAGGGCCGGCAGCTGATGCTCAGCTGCGGGGCCGCCCTGCACCACGCCCGGATCGCACTCGCTGCTGACGGCTGGTCGGCGCACGTTACCCGGTTCCCGCAAGCAAGCAATCCGGACCTGCTGGCCACGCTCGTGGTGCACGGCCGGACTCCGGTGACGATGGAGGCGCTGCGCCTGGCGCACGCGATGCGCATCCGGCACACCGACCGGCGGCCAGTGAGCGAGCGGTCCATACCCGAGGTGGGGTTGCGGGCCGTCGCGGCCGCGGCCTGCGTGGAAGGCAGCCTGCACATCCTCTCCTCCGACAACGTGGCGGACCTGGGTTCCGCGGCAGGCCGGGCCGCGGCGGTGGAAGCCGGCGACCCGCAGATCGCCGCGGAGCTGACGTACTGGGCCGGCCGTGCCCGGCTGTCGGGCGCCGGCCTCCCCGCCAGTGTGCTGCCCGAGCACCCCACGCAGACCACCGTGCCCAGCCGCGACTTCGGTCGGCACGGGACACTGCCGGTCGGCGCCGGGCACGACCGGGCCGCGGTCTACGCGCTGCTGTTCGGCGACGGTGACGGACCGCAGGACTGGTTGCGTGCCGGAGAGGCGCTGTCCGCGGCCTGGCTGACCGCGACCACCATCGGCGTGTCGGTGGTGCCGCTCAGCGGTGTCGTCGAGGTCGCCGCCAGCTGGCACATCCTGCGGCACCTGCTCGCCGGCCTCGGCCATCCGTACCTCGCCCTGCGGCTGGGGATCGCCGATCCGGAACAGCACGGGCCGCCACCGCGAACACCGCGGCTTGCTGTCACGCAGGTGATCGACACCTCAGCGGTACCGGCGGACCAGCTCTGATCCCACGCGCACCGGGAGTCGCCACTCATCGACACCAGATCTCTTGGCCTCGACGCGTTTCGCCCGAGGTGCGTACGTGCGTAGCCGGGTTCAGCGGTAGCTCGAGTCCGCCGTCCCGCTCAACCGTTACGAAGGCGACCGATGGGAGATCCTTCGATGCAGTACGCACGCGACGGCGCGATGTCCGCTCTGATCCTTGGTTTCTTCGCGTCCTGCTGGTTCGGATGGGCGCAGGAGAAGCCCCCGCCGGTGTGGCGGTCGCTGCTGATCGTGGGCGCGGTGCTGAGTCTGATCGTCGCCGTGGTCGGTGCGGTGTACGCGTGGCGGAATTGGTCAGGTGGTTCGGCGCTGGGTGAACCGGGCGCCATGCGCCGGTACGGCATCATCGTCGGCGTCGAGTTCGCCATCGCCGCGGTAGGCGCCGCCGTGATCGCCCTCTGCGGAGGCGGCGAGTACATCGCCGCGTGGGTCTGCCTGGTGGTAGGCGTTCACTTCTGGCCGATGGCACCGGTCCTGAAAAGCCCGTCCCTGATAGCACTGGGGGCGCTGTTGACTGGTGTCGCGGTCGTAGCCGTCCTCGTCTCCCGAACTACCGCCGTCGCCACGAGTGCCATCACGGGTGCGGGGGCCGGGCTGGCCCTACTCGGCTTTGCCAGCTGGGCTGCGCTGTCGGCCATCGCGTAGTCCGAGCAAACCGAAACTGCGACTACGCCGCCGAGCGGACTCCACCGGTGAGTTCTGCGGGACAGACAATGACAGCAGCGGTGAGGTGCGCTCATCCAGGAGGTACGGACGCGACCACCGTGGTACGGGCGCGTCGGTGGCATCCATCAACGGTGTCGCCCCAGGTCGCCGGCAACGGGCACCCGCGCGATGTCTGCCGACCCGGCCTTCTTATTTGGTGAGTCCAGCGTCATCGCCGGTGCCGCCACGCGCGACAGGCCGGCTGGCTGGCCGGCGTCGGCCGCACCGACCGCCTTGGTTTGCGCGGGCGAGCATCTCGAGCCGTGTTGCTGCAGCGTACTGCGACCGGACGGGCCGGGGGTTGACCTCGGCGCCGCTGGTCGTCGCATGGAGCGTTGACTATGGGCGTCCTCAGTGTCCGCCGGCAGCCGATCAGTGACCGGCTGGCTCGCGTCGGTCCTTGCCGGGACGCCGTCGTGCCCTCCAGACGGCGAAGGCATTGCCCGACGCGTCGGCGGCGCCGGCTCCTTCCCAGCGTCGAGGGATCGTGGGGAGACGCGTAGCGAGGAAACGCGGGCGAGCGACCGCCCTCTGTGAAAACACGACGGAGTCAGGTAGGGCGGTCATCGGGTGCCGCTGGTGCTGGACGGACGAGGGGCGTGGTCAGTTGCCGCTTACGGTACATGGGCACGGTGCCTGCGTTCGCGCTGCTCCCGGCTGTAGCGCTTACGGCGTTCCAGATCGTGCTTCCATCCCTCGCGCGCAGCTGGTTCGGTGCCATCGACTGCCTTGCTGACCTGGGCAGGCCCGAGCAGATACCGGAAGGACCAGTCATCGAAGGTCCGGTGGAACCAGCGCAGGAACCGGCTCAGCTTCCGGCCGTCCTTGTTCTTCAGCATGACTATCAGCCTCCTTGACGCGCCGCAAGCCTTGAGAGGTTTCTCGGCGCGCTAACTCCACCTACAGTATTGGGCTTGCACGGTAACGGCGGATAGGGCTGACGGCGGCGATAGACGGAGTCGGACCTTGCCGGGTTTCGGCAAGGTTCGTCGCAGATTCCAAAAGGTCTGATCCCTCGTGACGTGCGTTCAGACCGTGGTAGCCAATTCGGCGGTCGGGCGCTTCGGCGTGGCGCGCCACTGTTCGGAGCCGAAGACCTCGTAGCGGATCTGGTCGTCGCTGATCCCGCGGCGGTGCAGCCCGGCTCGGACGGTCTGCATGAACGGCACCGGGCCGCACAGGTAGACCTCGGCGTCGGGGTGCAGCGGGATGATGTCGGTGTCGACGAAACCCTGGTACGCGCCCGGGGCGTCGCTCGTCTGCTCGTACCAGACGAAGGTGGTGCAGGACGTCAGCCGCGAGCCGTAGCCGGCCATGTCCAGCCGCAGCGGGTGGCGATCGGGGTGGCGGTCGGCGTGCACGATCGTGACCTGGCGGGTGGGCTGGGTGCGGGCCACGTGGTCGAGGATCGCGGCCATCGGGGTGACGCCCACTCCGGCGCTGACCAGCACGAGCGGCGCCGCGCTGTTGCGCAGGGTGAGGTCGCCGTACGGCTGGCTCAGCCGCAGCCGGTCGCCGGCGCCGACCCGGTCGTGCAGGTAGCCCGAGACCACGCCGTCCGGGGCGCCGTCGCTGCCGCGTACCCGCCGTACGGTGATCCGCAGGGTGCCGCCGGTGGCCGCCTGGGAGAGCGAGTACTGCCGGAGCTGGCGGCTGCCGTCAGGCAGGTCGGCCGCGACGGTCACATACTGGCCTGGCAGGAAGGCGGGGGCCGGAAGGCCGTCGACCGGGGTCAGGATGAACGACATCGTGTCGTGCGCCTCGGCGATCTTCTTCGCCACCAGGTAATCGCGCCACGGGTCGGCGCCGTCCACCCCGGCCTCGGCATAGAGCCGCGCCTCGCGGCCGATCAGCCGGGCGGCGAAGAGCCAGTAGACCTCGTCCCAGGCGGCGGCGACCGCGGGGGTGACCGCGTCGCCGAGCGTCGCGGTCACCGCCCTCATCAGGTAGCGTCCGACCATTGTGTACTGCTCCGGGCGGATGCCCAGGGCGCAGTGTCGCTGGGCGATGCGTTCCACGATGTGGTCGAAGACCGCGGCCTCCGGGCCCGCGCCGACCAGGTGCGCGGCGAAGGCGGCGACCGCGCCGGCCAGGGCGCTGCGCTGCTCGCCGGTGGCCTGCGCGCTGCGGCTGAACAGGTCGAGCAGCTCCGGATTCTCGCCGAGCATCGTGTCGTAGAAGGTGCCGGAGATCTGGTCGAGGTGCCTGCCGACGACCGGCAGGGTGGCCTCGATGACCGGGGTGCTGGTGGCAGAGAGCATCGGTTTCTCCTGGTGACAGTGGGTCGGTCAGGGCCGGCCGAGGCTGAGCAGCACCTGCCGGGTGGGCGGGGCGCTCAGCTCGCCGACGGTGATCGGGTCGAGGGTGGCGTAGAACGCCTCCTGGGCGCGGCGCAGCGCTGCGCGCAGCAGGCAGGCCTGACGCAGCGGGCAGGGCGGCTCGCCCTCGCAGTCGACGACCTCGGTCTCGCCCTCCAAGGTCCGGACGAGGCCGCCGATCGAGGCGGTGCGCGCGGCAGCGACGAGGCGAACCCCGCCGCTGCGACCCCGAACGGTCTCCAGCAGCCCCAGATGCTGCAGCCGCTGCACCACCTTGGCCAGGTGGTGCCGGGGCACCGCGAGCGACTCGGCCAGCTCGTCGATGGTGAGCCGGTCGTCGCGCACCGCACAGAGCATGAGGATGCGAAGACTGATGTCCGTGGATCTGTTGAGCCGCACGACACGACCTTACCGATAACAGGACTCTTAGAATCCTCTTTATGAGCGGCGTCACGGTGATGGGACCCGAAGGCCCGACGGTCGCTGGGATGTGCCGTCGCCGGGACCCCGCCCGGCGGTGGATGGACTGCGTGAGGTGATCATCGTCGGATGGCTTTGGTCTCGCCCCGCATCGATGCTCCCGACGAATGCGCCGACCGCCAGCCTCAAACCTGGAAACCTGGCCGGGGCGGCGCTGTTGCCCCCGCCCCGGCAACCGCGATCGTGTAGGGATTCTCGTCCTGTACCACGTCGACGCTGCCGGCGATCCCGCTGCGAACCGCCACCGCCCGGTGCCGGACGTTGTCGCGCAACGCTGCCCCGGCCCGCTCGGCGCGGTACTCGTCGGCCCACCGCTGCCCCACACTGATCGCGAGGATAACCGCGATGACCACGAGCGTCGGTGTGCTCACCGACGAAGTACGACACGACGGCCGCGGCAATCAGCAGCCCCAGCAGAGCCGAACGCCGTTGCCGGATCAGCACCACGAACGCCGACACCCCGATGGGTGCACCCAGCTTTCAGAGCGACCTGCGCCCGGCGACGGGCCGCCTCATCGTCGGCCAGCCCGGTCGCGGCACTGACGAGACGGCCGGAGATGTCGGCAGCCGAGTCGGCGGCAGCCTCAGCGACGCCAACGAGCGGGGCGGTCATGCGATCCGGCCCCGACGCCCAGCAGGCCCTGTCCGAGGACCAGGTGGCCCTGCTGCGCGTGAACGGGCCGACCCGCATTGGCTGACGTGGCCGTTGTCGCTTCCGACCAGTCGTGCTTGCTGGCTGGTCGTCTGCGTGGCTGCAGAGGTCATAGCGTGCCGTTGGCGCGCAGTTTGTCCAGTAGCAGGTGGAAGTAGACGAGGCCCTCGTAGGGATGCCACGGGGTTGTCAACTGGCGGATAGATTCGTAGGTCGGCTTTCCGGCGAGGTGGAACAAGCGTTGCAGGTTGTTCTGTGCGCCGACGTCGTCGCCCGGGAAGGTGTCCAGCCGTCCGAGTCCTCGCAGCAGTACATACTCCGCGGACCACCGGCCGATGCCGTGTATGCGCGACAGCGCGGCGACAGCCTGGTCGTTGTTCAAGCCCTCGAGCCGCTCCAGGTCCACACTCGTGTCGACGACATGGGCGGCGAGCTGCTGGATCGCTCGCGCCTTCTGGCGGCTGAATCCGAGCTCGCGGATCGTTTCCTCGCCCACGTCGGCCAGGTCGGCCGCTGCAGGGAACGCGTGTAGCAGACGATCGTGATCAACGAGGTGCGGCCCGAATCGCTGCGACAACCGGTTCAGCACGATGATCCCCAGATCCAGGGTCACTTGCTGGCAGGCGATCGCATTGACCAGTCCCTCGAAGACGGTCGGGAAGCGAGGCGGGCGCAGCCCGCGGAACCGCTGCACCAGCGGACCGATGACAGGGTCGTCGTCGGCCAGCTCGTAGAAGGGCCGAAGATCGACCGATAGCCCGAACATCTTCTGGACGAGCAGGCCGGCCTCGTTCAAGGACCGCTCGCCGATGGGTGTTGCCGATTCCACGGTGACGGTCAGCGTCGGTTCGACTCCGGTCGTCGCCTGAACGGCTGTCAGCCGTGCGGGGTGTCCGTCGGCGATGATGACGCGGCTGTACTGGCCGTCGTCCCACCGGTCGACGGTGTTCTTCCGGCGTCGTCGCAACGCCCAGGCCGTCAGGTCCAGCCGAAATGGATGGGGCGCAGGCAGAACAATCGTGGCTTGAGCCATATCGGGTCTCGAATACTGTAGCGGCGGGCTGCGGTTTACCCGCTTCTGGTGACGGCCCGGGGACGGCTGCGGCGAGCCGGAACCGGCCGTCGGCGACCCGCGCCGCAAAGATCGTCCGGGAGTGTTCCGGGAGGGAATGCGTCGCGGAACACCGACGGCGTCCTGTCCGGCTGACGGTCGGTCCCGTGCCCAGGGGATCAGGTCAGTGCGGCGACGTTCGGGAAGACGGCGGCGTGCTCGTCCGGTCGGCGAGCGTCATGCGGTTACGCCGAGTGTGCGGCGGGCCTCGCGGATCATCTGGTGGGTGAAGCCCCATTCGTTGTCGTACCAGGCCATGACCTTGACCAGCGTGCCGTCCACGACGCGGGTCAGGTCCAGGTCGATGACGGCGGCGCGTGAGTCGCCGACGATGTCGGCGGAGACCAGCGGATCCTGCGAGACACCGAGGATGCCGCGGTAGCGCTCATCGGTGGCCTCTTGCCGGAACGCGGCGTTGACTTCCTCGACGGTGGTCGGCCGGTTCGCGACGAACACGATGTCGGCGATCGACCCGACCGGGATCGGCGCGCGTACCGCGATGCCGTCGAACCTGCCGGCCAGCTCAGGCACCGCGCGGGTGGTCGCCCGGGCCGCCCCGGTCGAGGTCGGCACCAGGTTGGCGGCCCCGGCCCGACCGCGCCGGAAGCTCTTGGCGGGACCGTCGACCAGCTGTTGGCCGGCGGTGTAGGCGTGGATGGTCGTCATCACCGCCCGTTGGACACCGATGTGGCGGTGAGCGACTTCGATGACCGGGGTGATGCAGTTGGTGGTACAGCTGGCGCAGGAGACGATCTGTGGTGCGCCGTCGGGACGGTTCACGCCGTGCACCACGGTGGGTACCGCCTCCGACGATGTCGGGGCGGACAGGATCACGAAGGAGGCGCCGGCCTGCAGGTGCTTCTTCAGGTCGTCCTCGGTTTTGAAGACGCCGGTGCATTCCAGGACCAGGTCGACGACGAGGTCGGCCCACGGCAGCTTCGCCGGGTCACGTTCGGTGAACGTCGCGATCCGTCGACCGTCGACGAGCAGCGCCCCGTCTTCGGTGCTGACCCGGCGGTGGTAGCGGCCGTAGACGGTGTCGTACTTGAGCAGGTAGGCCAGGTTGTCGACGTCGGCGACGTCGTTGACCGCGACGAGGTTCAACCCGTCGTCGTCCAGCAGGATCTTCAACGCCGCACGGCCGATGCGGCCCAGCCCGTTGATCGCCACGTTCGTCATCTCAGACCACCTTCTTCTAGGTTCGTTGGGTTTTCGGCAGCGCGTACCTGCCGGTGAAGGATGTTGGGCAGCGCCGGCGACGGTCGGGGCGCGTGGTGATCATCTGGCACCAGGGGGTGCCAGCTAGTCCATTCGGTCGCCGTGCTCCACATGCAGGTCGCTCAGGTACTTGTCGGCGCAGCGACGCGCGCAATAGCGGACAGAGATCAACGCGACAACGCCCAGCACCAGCCCTAAGCCGATCTTGTCGGCGTTCAGCAATGCGACAGCGATCGTGATGAGGGCGATGGCGAGGGTGAGCGCGGGTAGCTGGTACTTGAGGCCCATCCGTTCCTCCATCCCTTGTGGCAGCGACAGGTGATACTCGAGGCTGCGTCTGCCGACGACGTGGGTACCGGCAATGATCTGATCGGGAGTTCCGCCGGCGGGCCACGCCCGGTGTGATCTGGGCACCATGTTCGTCGCGCCTGCGCCGACAGGGCAGGTGGGCGCCGCGCCAAACTGGACCCCGCTTGGTTGCCGACGGACGGCAATCCGCCCGGTGTCGCCCAGCCAGACAGGACCCGAGCGCACCTGAACCGGGCGTCTTTCGCTGCTGCGGTGGCGACGCTTGCTCATGACCGGCAACGTGGGGCCACCAACGTGTCCGTCGCCGACCCTGTCCGCACCGCGCAAACGGATCCACCGTTGAGGGAAGCGGCTGCGCGGTGGGACCGGCACCAGAAGCTGCGCGTCTTTGATCGCGGGACGGGTTCGGCAGAGCCAGGCCGGGACGAGAGTCCACCGTCGGCGCCGTCCATCCGAGTCCTTGCCGGTCGCGCCGAGCTGCGGTGCAGCCACCGAACAGGCTCTGGCGGGCTTTGCGGAGACACCGCGCCGGCGCGAGGAACGAAGACGAACCCGACCGTCTTCGACACGCCCAGAAAAGGGGATCGTCATGCACCTCTACCTGCATCGACCGGCATCGCCGCGAGCCGCCGCGGCGAACCACCCAGTCGCATGTCCCGCGACGGGCGGCGACGTCGGCCCGGCCCGCCAGCCCACCGCCGCCGCCGCAAGAGTCGACTTGAACTTCGTGTGGTGCTCCCTGCCGCGCGGACGTTCGCTCGGCACCAACGCAGTGATGGAGGTCTTGCGATGAGCAGGCTCGTGGTAGTCGGCTTCGACGGTTCGGCGACAGCCCGGTCCGCAGTTCACTACGGCGCGCGGGAGGCCGTGCGGCGCGGCGGCGGCCTGCGCATCGTGCATGCCTTCGGCTGGCCGGTGATCGGGCCGCCCTTCCATGCGCCGTACGATCAGCACGATCAAGGGCCGCGGGCGGCGATGCTGGACCTGTTGTCGCAGACGGCACAGCAGGCCCGCGCCGATCATCCTTCGCTGTCGGTGACCACTCGTCTGATCGACGGTTCTCCTGGCGGGGTGCTGGTCGAGGTCTCACGCGACGCTAAGCTGCTCGTCGTTGGTCATCGCGGCCTGGGCGGGTTCGTGGGGCTTTTTGGCGGGCTCGGTGGCTGCCCAGGCCTCAGCGCATGCGCGCTGCCCGGTCGTGGTCGTGCGCGGCGACACCCCCCGCGATGACGCGCCGGTCGTGCTCGGCACCGACGGTTCACCCGGGGCCAACAGGGCGGCCGAGGTCGCCTTCGCGCAAGCGCAACTGCGCGACGTCGAGCTAATCCTGGCCCATCATCAGCCGGCGCGCAGAAGCTCCGCGGGTGCGATCGCGCCGGGCGATCCCGGATTCTGGGCCACGGTGGGCGACTCTGCGACAAGCGCGCTCGGCGTCGGCGCGCGCTATCCGGACGTCAAGTACCGTACCGAGGTCGTGCCGGGCGATTCCGTCGCCGCGGCGTTGATCGCCATCATTCGCCGCACGTCGGCCGGTCTGCTGGTCGTCGGCTCGCGGGGACACGGGGGATTCCGTGGCCTGGTGATGGGCTCGACGTCGCGGAACCTGATCGAGCACGCCCCGTGCCCGGTGATGGTGGTTCCGGCGATCCACGACCTGGACTGACGGCGTGCCATCATGTCGAGGTGTCGGCCCGGCCCGGGCCCACCGTCCACCGACCGGGTATGAGCAATGACTGACGGTTGCCGTGCTTCGGCAGGTCCGACTTTCGCAGTTTGCTGTTGTCGACCCTGTCGATGGGATCCGGTCAAGCCGGATGCTGTCAGTGCACAAACGACGGATCGGCAGGTGGCGGCTCATGTCCGCTGCCTGCACCGGTCGCCTCAAACGGAAACGCCACGAGGCGGGCCCCACAGTAGGTCGTTGCGGACGGTCGCCAGTCGGAAAGGAGCAGGCATGCTCAGCGACGCAGAACAGCGCAGGTTGACGGAGATCGAACGCGGACTGCGCTCAGAAGACCCCGAGTTCGCCGATCGATTCGGCCATGCCATGCAGAGCCGCCCGCACAAGTGGCGCGGCATGACCCCACGCACATGGCTGATCGCCGCCGTGCTGATCATGGGCTTGGCGGTGTTGATGACCAGCCTCGGAGTCGCGCTGATCGCGGTCGCTGTGGCCGGCGTGAGCGCGGCCATCTGGATCACCGACCACACCCGCTGGACCGATAATCGGCGGCCACCACAACCATAGCCCGACGGCCCCGCCCACAGACCGACCGGTGTCCGCGCCCGCGGACGACGCAAACAAGAGGCCGGGCGTCAGTGCGGTTCTGCATGGTGAATGCCGGGCGCCGCTCGACCACCGGCATCCGGCAAGAGGCCTGCCCACCGGTCACGATGAGCCACGCCCATCGACCGAACCCGGCTCATCGTGACCGACACGATGATCGGCGATGCGGTTGTGCGCAGGTAGAGCAACACTGCTGTCCCCGCATCCGGGGCGTGCCGCGTCCGCCGGCGGCGCCGCACACGTGCCATACCCGTTCGGTCAGTGACAGTCGCGTCGGCGCACGGCGGCGCACGAAGGGAGCACCATGACCACGACCGCTGCGTTGCGTGTCGGTCAACGGCAACCGGATCAGGATCTGGTCGCCGCGGAACTCGCCGCCGCCACGTTTCTCACCGCCCTCGGTGTCGACCTGGCATCCGGAGGGCTTGCTCAGACACCCGCTCGGATGGCGCGCGCCTACGCCGAACTGCTCAGTCCACGCGAGTTCGCCTTCACCACGTTCGCCAACGACGAGGGATACGACGAACTCGTCGTCACCCGCGACATCCCGATCCGGTCGGTGTGCGAACACCACCTGCTGCCGTTCGTCGGCGTCGCCCACGTTGGCTACCTGCCCGGCGACCGCATCGTCGGCCTGTCGAAACTCGCCAGGGTGGTGCAACTGTTCGCCCACGGCCCCCAGCTGCAGGAGCGCCTCACCCGACAGATCGCCGTCTGTCTCGACACCAACCTGCGGCCCGGCGCCGTCGGGGTCGTCATCGAAGCCGAACACCTGTGCATGACCATGCGGGGCGTACAGGCCGCCGGCGCCCGCACCAGCACCTCCACGTTCCTCGGACGTCTGCGCGACGACGCCCGCGCCCGCGAGGAGTTCCTGACCATGGCCGGCGTCGGCTCCCACTGATCGCACACCGCATCGGGACACCCCGGGTGACCGATCAGCGCAATCCTGATCGTCGGCGCCGGCGTGCTGACGCCGTAGCGGCCTCACACGGCGCATGGTCGTCCGCACCGGGCCGGTCGCAGCCGGTTTCTCAGGTTGCCGGGCACCGGAAGGGTTACCGCCGGTTGTTCTGCCCGTGACGGCTCCTGCGCTTACCCGACCAGTCCCGCACGCTTGACACACAGCAGTTCCGCAGGTGAGGAGACACATGATGACGACGAGAGCGGTGACCTCCAGCCCCACCGTCGATGCCAGATTCCCCCGGCGTGGCCGCGCGGGCACGCCGCTGCGCCGCGGACGGCCGGACCCGACGCCACGAGTGTTCGCCGACCGGCGCCGCGATGCCGTCGCCCTGACCTGGGACCTGACGATCCATCAGCTGCATCAGGCGTTCGGGCGGTGTGTGGCCGCGCCGTCGACCGAGCCGCAAGACGACGCCATGTCGCAGGAGCTGGCGCGGACTCGGCTCGCCGCAGCGCGATATGCCGTCGACGACATCCAAGCCGCGCTCAGTCGCATGGCCCACGGCACCTACGGCAGATGCCAACAGTGCGGCTGCAGGATCACCGCTGATCGTCTGCAGGGTTCACCCACCGCCCGCTGGTGTGCCGCCTGCCAGGTGGAACAGACCCCCGGTCTCGCGCACCCTGCCGGGCGTGGCGAGACCGTCTCGTCCGAGCGTCCGTAGAAGTGAGGTCGGCATGTCCGTATCCACCACGGTGGTCTCCGGCCAGCAACCCTCCATTGGCCCGGCGGGCGCGGCGCCCGCCGATACCCGGGGGAGTGCCGAGACATCGCCCACCGCGATAGCCGTCAGCCTCGGCAGCGGCCAAACCCATGTGTGGGTGGCTGGCCACGGCGGCCTGAGCTGCCCGAGCGGCGACACCGTCGGGACCTCCCACGCACCGGTACGCCGGGGACGCGTCGCCGACAGATCCGGCTGTATCGATGTACTGGCAGGGCTGATCCGCCGGTACCGCGACCCGATCCCGGCCGGCCCGGTCGTGGTCGTCTGCCGGCCCGTGCTGGCCACCGCGACGGAGCAGGACGTCCTGCGGCAGGTCGCCGCGGCGGTGTTCGCCCCTTCGCGGGTGGTGTTCATCGACACCATACGCGCGGCAGCCATCGGCGCCGGCGCCGGCGCGGGCAGCCTCATCATCGCCGACATCGGCGCCGAAATCATCGAGGTCGCGGCGCTGCGGCACGGCAGAGTCCTGGCGGCGCGTCGCACGGACATCGGCACCCGTGACCTCAAACGCGGTGCCCCCACCGACGTCCTCGCCCACTCCACCACCCGGATGATCGACGAGCTGCGCCAGGACCCGGCCGTCGAGACGCTGGTCCCCGCCGCGTTGACCCGCGGCCTCATGGTGGTGGGCGACGGCGCCATGACTCCCAGCCTGATGGTGAAGATCGCCGCGAACCTGCGCATCCCGGTGCGGTCTGCGGTCGCACCATGGACCGCCGCGCTCAACGGCGCCGGACTCGCCGCCATGTCCGTGGCCCGTCACCCGGCGATCCGATGACCGGCCGGCGCAGCGACGCCTGCGCCCAGCAGCCGGCGGCGCGAGAGGATCCGCCGGTTGCCACGACCGTGCACCGCGCCCCGGGACTGTTGCGCTGCATGCTCGAGGAGCGACGACGAACCGACACCGTCTGGCTCGCCCACCTTGTGATCTGTGATGAGTCGCCCGACGTCACCGGCGACGACAGTGCCACCGTTGAGGCGTTCGTCGCCGCGGCCCGGCACGGTGTCGCGGACACCACGCAGGCCCTGCACCGCATGCAGCAGGGAACCTATGGCATCTGCGAAGCGTGCGGAAAGGACATTCCCCTGGGCCGGCTACGGAACCTGCCGCACGCCCGGTTCTGCGTCCGGTGTCAACGTCGTGCCGCCCAACGTTGGTCCGCACCGCTGCCTACCGCACCGCCGTGGTGAGACACATGTCAACCTCCGCGGAACAGAGTCGGCGCGTTGCCCATGAACGCGTTCACCGGGGTCAGGGGACACGGCGGAACGGCTCCGCCGCGTGCCGCCACCGACTGGCTCCCGCCCGACGGCCGTCAGCTGCAACGTCACGATGCTGCCGGGCGCAGCCGTACGCAGCAGCGGCCGGGGCCGGGGTCGAGCTCCGCGTGACAGGTGGAGTCACCGGCACCGTCGGCGACGCCGCGCAGCAGCTGCAGGTTCACCCCACACACCAACGCCGTGTACTGGCGGGCGAGGCGGTGGAACGGGCAGTTGCCCAGCACGACCGCGCCGCTGTCAGAATCCTGTCGCCGTGGTTCGTACCCAGCGTCCTCCAGCGCCGCGAGCAGGTTGCCAGCCGCCGTACCGATGGTCTTGCCGGCGTCGTAGGCGGTGCGGTGCAGCACCTCACGCACATCGCCGCCGGTGTCGATCGACTCGGTCACGGCCGCGGCGAGCAGCCCGCCGACCACGTCGTAGTGCCGTTCGGGGACCGACACCGCCACCTCGCCCTCGGTCCGCCGGTACAGCTTCGCGGGACGGCCGGCGCCGGGACCGCCACGCCCCGGCGGCCGGCGGTACTCGACGGCGAGCAGCCCCTGATCGGCGAGGCGGTCAAGGTGCACGGCGGCGACCCGGCGGCTGACCCCGAGGGCTTGCGCCGCCTGGTCGCGGCTGATCGCCCTGCCCGCACGGGCGACGAGGTCGAACACGGCCCGGCGGGTCGGATCGTCCAGGACGGCCAGAGCGGCGACGCGGTCGGGCAGCGGGCGAGTGGCCATGACCCGAGTGTAAAACACGAACATCTTGACTTTAGAAGCAAACGGAGCCTAGCTTCTAAAGCACGGAAATTGTGTATTTAGAAGATGGGAGCATGTCATGAGCACCAACGCACCGGATTCGACGATGATCTCCCGGCTGACCGGGCGAGCCGGGGATCCGGCTCAGCAGGCGTTCCTGCTGCTACGCACCGTCTTCACGGTGGCGCCGATCGCGTTCGGCCTAGACAAGTTCGCCAACCTGTTAACCGACTGGCCCGGCTACCTGGCGCCGTTCATCGACCGGCTCGTCCCGGGCACCGCGCAGCAGGCGATGTACGCCGTCGGCGTGATCGAGATCCTGGCCGGCCTCCTGGTGGCGGTCCGGCCGAGGTACGGCGCCGTCGTGGTGGCCGCCTGGCTCGCCGGGATCATCGTCAACCTGCTGATCCTGGGCGACTTCTACGACGTGGCACTGCGCGACTTCGGCCTGCTCGTCGCCGCTGTCGCGTTGTGGCGGCTGGCCAGCCGCCGAGCGGCGGAGTCGTCCGTGTCCCGCCGGTAGCGCGCCGAGTCCCTCGACCGACGCCATCCACCACCCCGTCCGACCTGAAAGGTGAACCGATGACACCCCTGGAGCGTCTCTACACCGAGTGCGGCCAGAGTCCGTGGCTCGACAACCTCACCCGCGGCTACCTGCGCGACGGCACCCTGGCGCGGATGGTCGCCGACGGGATCCGCGGGGTGACCGCCAACCCGACCATCTTCACCAAGGCCATCGTCGGCTCGACCGACTACGGCGAGCAGTTCGCGGAGCTGACCGCGGCCGGATGGTCTCTCGAGGACGCGTACTGGCAGCTGGTCGTCGATGACATGACCGCCGCGCTGGCCGTGCTGCGCCCGACCTTCGACGCCAGCGGCGGCACCGACGGGTTCGTCTCCATCGAGGTCGCCCCCGACTTGGCCCACGACGCCCAGGCCACGCTGGTGGCCGCCCGCGCGCTGCACAAGCGGATCGCCGCGCCGAACCTGTTCGTGAAGATCCCGGCGACCGCGGAGGGCGTCCCCGCGATCCGGACGATGATCGCCGAGGGCCGCAGCGTCAACATCACGCTGATCTTCTCCCTCGCCCGCTACGAGCAGGTCATCGAGGCGTACCTGTCCGGGCTCGAAGCCGTCGCCGCACGCGGCGGCGACCTGGCGCGGGTGCGCAGCGTCGCCTCGTTCTTCGTCAGCCGGGTCGACACCGAGGTCGATCGGCGCCTTGATGCGGTCGGCACCCCCGAGGCGTTGGCGTTGCGCGGCCGGGCGGCGATCGCCCAGGCGAAGCTCGCCTACCGGCTGTTCCGGGAGCGCTTCGCCGGCGAGCGGTGGCAGCGCCTGGCCGCGCTGGGGGCGCGTCCGCAACGGCCGCTGTGGGCCTCGACCTCGACCAAGAATCCGGCCTATCCCGACACCCGCTACGTCGACGATCTCATCGGCCCGGATACGGTCAACACGCTGCCCGAGGTCACCATCGCCGCGTTCACCGACCACGGCACCCTGGCCCGCACCATCGACAGCGAAGTGGATGACGCCGCTGAGGTGATGCGCAGGCTCGCCACGGTCGGCGTCGACATGGACGATGTCGGGTCGGCGCTGGAGGAGCAGGGGGTCGCCGGTTTCCGCGCCTCGTACCAGCAGGTGCTCGCCGCGCTCGCGGCAAAGACCGATCAGCTCAGCCGTCGCTGACATGGACTGGGCAGGTTGGGCGCTGTTCGGGCTGGTCGCCACCACGGTGCTGACCGCGGTGCTGATCGCCGCCCAGATGGCTGGGCTGACCCGCCTCGACCTTCCCCTGGTGCTGGGCACGCTCGTCACCGCTGACCCGGACCGGGCCCGGGTCGCCGGGTTCTTCCTCCACCTCGCCGCCGGCCAGGTCTTCGCCCTCGGCTACGCCACCACCTTCGCCCTGCTGCACCGCGCCACCTGGTGGCTCGGGGGCATGCTCGGCGCACTGCACGTCGCGGTCGCCCTCACCGTGCTGCTGCCGCTGTTGCCGGGCGCCCATCCGCGGATGGCGTCGCACCGGGCCGGCCCGGCCAGCACGGCCGTGCTGGAGCCGCCCGGCCTGTTCGCCCTCAACTACGGCGTCCAAACCCCCGCCGTCGCGGTCGTCGCCCACCTGGCCTACGGCGTCGTGCTCGGGCTCCTGCTGCAGGCGCGCTGACATGCGCCGGCCACCGATGACTGACGGTCCGGACGATGCGCGCTCCCAGATGCCCGTGCCGATCGGCGACTATGGGTTGCTGAGCGACACCCGCACCGCGGCGTTGGTCTCCGACGACGGCGCGATCGACTGGCTCTGCGTGCCCCGCTTCGACGGCGAGCCACTGTTCGGTCGCCTCGTCGGCGGCCCGGCAGCCGGAACGTTCCGGGCCGGCCCGGCCGGCCCCGCCACGATGGCCGAACGGCGCTACCGGCAGCACACGGCCACCCTGGAGACGACCTGGCAGGCCGGCGGTGGCCGGCTCACTCTCACCGAGGCGATGGTGGCCGAGGTCGCCGGCCAGCTGCTGCCCGCGACGCTGCTGGTGCGGCGCCTGTCGGCCGAGAACCAGCCGGTCGACGCGGTCATCGAGTTCGACCCGCGCCTCGGCGCGGACCATCGTCCACCCAAGGTCCGCCACGACCGTACGGTCGTCGTCTGCACCTGGGGGTCGCTCGCGGTTTCCCTGACCTGTGCACCCGAGCTCACCGTCGCACCCGGCCGGACCACTACGGTCACCGTAGAACCGGGCCACCCGCTCACCCTCGTGCTGTCCGTGGCCCACCGCGAACCGCTGATCCACGTGCCGCCGGCGGCAGCCTGGGACCTGCTCGCCGGCGACGAGACCCGCTGGCGGGCCTGGACCGCCGCCATCGACCCGACGCTGCCCTTCCGCGAGCCCGTCGTGCGCAGCCTGCTGACCCTGCGCCTGCTGACCTACTCACCGTCCGGGGCACCGGTCGCCGCACCGACCACCTCGCTGCCCGAGGATCCCAGCGGCATGCGCAACTGGGACTACCGCTACGTCTGGCCCCGCGACGCCAGCATCGGCGTCGCCGCGTTCCTCGGCGCCGGCAAACTCGACGAAGCCCGCGGCTTCCTCGCCTGGCTGCTGCACGCCAGCCGGCTACAGCGGCCCCGCCTGCCCGCCCTGTTCACCCTGCACGGCCGGCACCCACCCGGCGAGCGGGAACTGCCCGGCTGGCCCGGCTACGCCGGCAGCGTGCCGGTGCGCACCGGCAACGGCGCCGCCGACCAGCACCAACTCGACGGCTACGGCTGGGTGGTCGACGCCGCCTGGGTGCTCGTCCAGGCCGGACATCACCTGTACGCCGAGACCTGGCGGGCCGTGCGCGGCTTCGCCGACCTGGTCGCCCGCCGCTGGCCGGAACCCGACGCCGGCATCTGGGAGATCCGCGGCGACGCCACCCACCACGTGCACTCCAAAATGATGGGCTGGCTCGCCCTCGACCGGGCCCTGCGCATCGCCGACACCCACCCGCTCGCCACCCGGCAACGCCGGCGGTGGAAGCACGCCCGAGACGCCATCGCCGCCGAGGTCCACGCCCGCGGCTTCGACCCGGCCAGGGCCACCTACGTACGCGCCTACGACTCCACCGACCTCGACGCGGCGCTGCTCGTCCTGCCACTGCTGGGCATCGACAAACCCCCAGTCTGCCCGGGTACGCGGCACGATCGACGCGATCCGCGACGAGCTGTCCGCCGGCGGACCACTGCTGTACCGCTACCCGCCCGGACGCGACGGACTAGCCGGCACCGAAGGCGCGTTCCTGCCCTGCTCGTTCTGGCTCGCCCAAGCCCTCGCCCGCACCGGCCGCCAGCCCGAAGCGCTCCAGCTATTCCAGACGCTGCTCGAGCACGCCAGCCCGCTCGGCCTCTACGCCGAGGAGATGGACCCCGCGACCGGTGCCCACCTCGGCAACTACCCGCAGACGCTGACCCACGCCACACTGATCCAGGCCGCCCTCGCCATCCGAGACGCCGGTCGCCCCTGAATTCCCGTGCCCTCCGGCAGTGCAACCCGCCGCGCCGCACCGTGATTCCTGACCTCGAATCACCGACCACGAGGCCTCCGAGCGCACGCTGAGCGGATCGTGATCCTGGAACGCCCCGAATACGCCCAGCAACAAGGGGCGCCCCAGCCGATGGCGCGCTTCGCCCAAAACACGGGATTTCCGTGTCCGAGGACTCAGCCTTGACGCGACAGACGAGCACGGGCCGCGTCGAGCGCAGGCAACGCCGTCGCCCCGAACTTCTCATCCGGAAATCGGCGCCAACCGTGCACCGGTTCTTCGTAGCGGCAGGGTTCCGCGCACCAGCGCTCGAATCGCCGCCCCCGGACCTTCGCCTGCGCACGGCCACCGTGATCGGGCGTGGGTCTGTTCCTGCTCGCACGCGCGGTTGACGCACACGCCCGAGACGGGTGCTAGTCAACCAGAGCGATGCCGGCCAAGCCCGCCCCGGTTTGCCTCCTACTCGGCGGAGCCTTCGGTGTTGCCCGGGGCCGCCGCGTCGATGTCATTCAGCCGGTACAGCTCGATCGCCTTGGTGGGCGTGGACTCGTCGGCTTCTCCGCGGTCGGCGAGTTGGGTGAGTACCCGCAGGACGATGGAGGGTGCGTCGACGTGGAAGTGGCGGCGCAGTGCCCCGCGGGTGTCGGAGTGCCCGAAGCCGTCGGTGCCCAGGGAGGACCAGGTGCCGGGCACGAACGGTGCGATCTGGTCGGGGACGGCTCGCATCCAGTCGGACACGGCGGTGACCGGGCCTGGTGCCGCGGTCAGCCGGCGGGTGACATAGGGGATTCTGCGTGGTTGGCCGGGGTGGGTGAGGTTCCACGCGTCAACCGCGAGGGCTTCGCGGCGCAGTTCGGTCCAGGAGGTCACCGACCAGACATCGGCGGCGACGCCCCAGTCGTCGTGGAGCATCCGTTGTGCCTGAAGCGCCCATTGCACGGCGATGCCGGAGGCCAGGATCTGCGCCCGTGGGCCGTCTGCTTGATCGGCGGCGCTGTAGAGGTGCATGCCGGCGAGGATGCCGTCGACGTCGGTGTCGGCCGGCTGGCCGGGCTGGGTGATGGGTTCGTTGTACAGGGTCAGGTAGTAGAAGACGTTCGGGTCCTCGCCGTCGCGGGTTTCGCCGTACATGCGGCGCAGGCCGTCGCGGACGATGTGGCCGAGTTCGAACGCGAACGCGGCGTCGTAGGCGACGCAGGCGGGGTTGGTGGAGGCCAGCAGCAGCGAGTGCCCGTCCTCGTGTTGCAGGCCCTCGCCGTTGAGGGTGGTCCGGCCGGCGGTGGCGCCGAGCAGGAAGCCGCGGGTCATCTGGTCGGCGGCCGCCCACAGGCCGTCGCCGGTGCGTTGGAACCCGAACATGGAGTAGAAGATGTAGATCGGGATCATCGGTTCGGCGTGGGTGGCGTAGGAGGTGCCGGCCGCGGTCCAGGACGCGGTGGCGCCGGCTTCGGTGATGCCCTCGTGCAGCAGGACGCCCTTGGTGTCCTCCTGGTAGCTGAGCATCAGTTCCCGGTCCACCGACAGGTAGTGCTGTCCGTGTGGGGAGTAGATCTTCTTGGAGGGGAACAGGGCGTCCAGGCCGAAGGTGCGGGCCTCGTCCGGGATGATCGGCACGAACCGGTGACCGATGTGCGGGTCCTTCATCAGGTCCTTGAGCAGCCGCACGAACGCCATCGTGGTCGCGACCTGTTGCCGGCCGGAACCGCGACCGGCGACCGCGTACGCCGCGGCGCCGGGTAGGGCGAGCCGCAGGCTTGGCGTGGGGCGGGCCGGCAGGTAGCCGCCCAGGGCATGGCGGCGTTCGTGCAGGTATTCCAGCTCCGGCGAACCCTCGGACGGGCGGTAGTAGGGCGGTAGGGTCTCGTCGAGTGCGGTGTCGGGGATGTCGAGGTGCAGCCGGTCCCGGAAGCCCTTGAGGTCGTCGAGGGTGAGTTTCTTCATCTGGTGGGTGGCGTTGCGGCCCTCGAAGTGCGACCCGAGTGTCCAGCCCTTGATGGTCTTGGCCAGGATTACGGTCGGCTGGCCGGTGTGTGTCACGGCGGCCTGGTATGCCGCGTACAGCTTGCGGTTGTCGTGGCCGCCGCGGGTGAGTCCCCAGATCTGGTCGTCGGACATGTCCGCGACCATGGCGGCGGTGCGGGGGTCGCGGCCGAAGAAGTGTTGCCGCACGAAGGCTCCGGATGAGGCTTTGTAGGTCTGGTAGTCGCCGTCCGGGGTGACGTTCATGAGGTTGAGCAGCGCGCCGTCGGTGTCCGCGGCGAGCAGCGGGTCCCATTGCCGGCCCCAGATCACCTTGATGACGTTCCAGCCGGCGCCGCGGAAGAATGCCTCCAACTCCTGGATGATCTTGCCGTTGCCGCGGACCGGGCCGTCGAGGCGCTGCAGGTTGCAGTTGATGACGAAGGTGAGGTTGTCGAGGTTCTCGCGGGCGGCCACGCCGATCGCGCCGAGTGCTTCGATCTCGTCCATCTCGCCGTCGCCGAGGAAGGCCCATACCCGCTGTCGGCTGGTGTCGGTGATTCCGCGGTGGTGTAGGTAGCGGTTGAACCGGGCCTGGTAGATGGCGTTGATCGCGCCGAGGCCCATCGAGACGGTCGGGAACTGCCAGAAGCCGGGCATCAGCCGGGGGTGTGGGTAGGACGGCAGGCCGCCGCCGGGATGCGACAGTTCCTGGCGGAACCCGTCGAGCTGGTGTTCGGTCAGGCGGCCTTCGAGGAAGGCCCGTGCGTAGATGCCCGGGGAGGCGTGGCCTTGGAAGTAGATCTGGTCGCCGCCGCCGTCGGCGGCGTGGCCGCGGAAGAAGTGGTTGAACCCGACCTCGTACAGCGACGCAGCCGAGGCGTAGGTGGAGATGTGCCCGCCAACCCCGATCCCGGGTCGCTGCGCCCGGTGCACCATGATCGCGGCGTTCCACCGAATGTACGCGCGGATGCGCCGTTCGATGTCTTCGTTGCCGGGGAACGGCGGTTCCAGCTGCGGCGGGATGGTGTTGAGGTAGTCGCTGCTGTGCAGGATCGGCACGCCGACATGCTGGTCGCGGGCTCGTTGCAGCATGCTGAGCATCAGATACCGTGCTCGATCCACGCCGGCGTGCTCCACGACCGCGTCGAGGGACTCCCGCCATTCCTGGGTTTCGGCGGGGTCCAGGTCGAGCAGTTGGCTGGGTAGCCCGCCGCTGATCAGCGGGTGCCGGTGGGTTTCTGCGGTCATGGCGTGGGCCTTTCTCAGCAGTGGTGGCGTGGCGTTGTATCGATTGCCTGATCGGATAGCGCATCGCGCACGCCGGGCGCGAACTGGTCGTCGACTCGCACCGCACCCAGCTGGTTGCCACGGGATTGGTCATCAACGCTTTCTCGTGGTCCGTGCGGCGGAAGCCTCCAGCGTCCGGCACGCATTGCCCGGCTGGCCGGGTTCGGCCTGTGGTCAGTAGCGCAGGATCGCGGCTAGTGGGTTGGCGTCGGGCATGCGTGCGGCGGGCACGGCGTAGACGGTGCCGGCGTGGCGCAGGGTCGCCACAGCAGCAAGGTCGAGTTGATCGTTCGGGGTGGGTCCGTCCGCGAGCAGTACCAGCGGCTCGCGGTCCGCGCGGGTGCGCCATTCGGGGGTGTTGGTGCAGAGGAACAGTGTCTCGACCCGTCCCTGTCGCGCGGCCGTGAAGACCTCCTCTGGTGTGTTGCTGGTGGCTCCGGTTCCCTGCAGTGCGCGGTATCTGGTGGCGGCTGCGGTTTCGTGGCCGCGCAGTAGGGGTTCGACGAGCGCCCACGCCCGGCGGTGAAGTTGATCAGGGCTCGCGTATGTTGGGCTGCCGTCGATGCCGGTGGGCAGGAGCTGAGGATGGGCGTTGGCCTGGCGGTAGATGGCCTGCAGGTAGCGCACGCCGGCGAGGACTACTGGGGCTTGGTCGCCGGCGAGCAGCTCGCGAAGGGCATGGTCGACTCGTCGGAAGTGCTGCAGTATCAGCGGCTTGGCGTCGTTGTCGGTGCCGCCGCCGTGGAACATTGCTCGGCCGCCGGTGCCGCCGCGGTCGGCGAGGAACGCGTGCACCTGTGGCTGCCTGCGTGGCATGGTCAGCCACACCGCCAGCGGGAGCCCGTCGAGCTGGACCTGGTCGAGGCCGATCCGGGTGCCGTGGAACAGCCGGATCTCGTCCTGGCTGAGGGCCAGGACGTAGAAGTGGCCGCCGGCGTTCAGCAGCGGCAGCAACGGTCGGACCACGAATCTGTCGCCGACGGTCACCAGCTCGGGCAACCGCAGCGGAACCCGCAGGTGACAAGGGCCGTCCGGCCCGAGGAACACGGCCAGGCCATCGCTGGGCTGCTCCCACAGCCCTACTAGGTTGAGGAGCCGATATCCCGGTTCGAGCATCGCGTCGATCTGCCCGGCGGGCATGCCGTCGGTGCGCAGCGCGTGGTGCGCGTACCGGAGCTGGTTCTTCAGCCGGATGCGGTTGCGCTCGGTTTGAGGGCCGCCGCGGTGGGTTGGCAGGAAGAGGGAGATCCGTGTGCCGCCGCGCTGGTCGGTCAGACGGAGCAGGTCCTGCGTGTTGATGATGTCCATGCAAACCTCTCGTCGAAGATCGCGCGGCGCGTCCGTGAGCCGATCGCACGTCTGAGGCAATACCGGCGTCCTGCGCTACTGGACCGCCGTTGGCCGGGGGCGTTTCAGGCTGGACCTGCGTGCGTGATCCCCGCCGGCTGCTAGATCCGCACAGTCGCCGTTCTCGGTCTCGGCGTCGGTGACGTTGTCACCAGTTGCCCGGCGGGTCGCTGGCTGGAAATGACTGCCGGCCCCATTCGTCGACGATGTCGCCGGTGAATCCACCGAGGTCATCGTCGGTGTCCGGCGGCAGTTGGGACACATCCGGTTTCCGGTCGTGCAGGTCGACGATCGGGCCAGGACGTTCGCCCTGCGGGCGCGACGGCATCGCCGCTGATGACGGGACTGCTGGCTGCCTGATCATCGCGGTGCCGCCGTTGTGGTCGCGGTCTGTACGTCGTGGTCGGTGACGCGGTCCCCGGATGCCGGTTCGGCTGACCAGGTGGGGAAACGTCCGATCCGCCAGCCGAGCAGGGGATCATGTTCGACCGACTGACGTGCGGGAGCGGCTGTGACGGTGTCGTCGAGGTCGAAGGTGAGCTGGTCGACGACGTCGGTGACGCCCGGGACCGTTTCGGTCAGTCGGGCGGCGACGACGGCGGTCGTCTTGCGTGCGGTGTGTCCGGTGAGGGTGACGACACCGTCGTCGACAGTGGCCTGGACCACCCCGGGCGGGATTGTCAGTGTGCGGCGCAGGACTTGGTGCGACACCTCGTCCCGGATGACGGCGTCAAGCCGGGCGTGGACCTTCAGCAGGTCCGACCGGGTGACGATGCCTCGCAGGCGGTTGTCGCCGTCGACGACCAGCAGCCGGCCGACCTCGCTGCGGTACATCGTGCGGGCGGCCGCCGGCAGCGGAGCGTCGGCGGCGACGGTCAGGGCCGGGCCGCTCATCACCTCCACCGCGGTCCCCTCGGGCCACCGCGCCGACGGTGGCGCCCACCGGCGCCACCAACCGACGTGCGGCTTTTCCTGCGGCGTGGCGATGTCGATCTTCTTGCGCAGGTCAGTCCAGGAGACCACGCCGAGTACCACATCGAACCTGTCGACGATCGGCACGGCGGTGATCTTCCGGTCGGTGAGCACGGCGACGATCTCTGCGATCGATGCGTCGTCGGGTGCGGTGATCACGTCCGTGGTCATCACATCGCGTACTCGCCAATGCGGCATGGTGCTCCTCCCCTGTCGCCGACGATCGTGCGGGATGCGCGGCAGCGCACCCATCGGTGACAAATGTGTTGGTGTGACGTGGATGGTGTCGTCGGTGGTGGGTTGACGAGTTCGTCGTCAAGTCAAGGTGGACAAGCGTGTGCGTGGTGGTCACCCGTCACGACCACGCATGAGGTCCTGCATGCGGGCCGGCAGGACCGGTGTCCGGCTTCCATCGTCGCTTCAGCGGACCTGTGTTCGGCAGGGCCATGGTGCACAGACACGGCGGGTCTAGACTGCCGACTGTCGGCAACAATGGCTGACGTAACCGTTGGCGTCGCGGGGCGTAGGCGACCTGCCCGTGGGTAGAATCCATGCCCCGCGAGTTGTGGCCTGAGCCGGGCACCATCACCGATGGCGTGTCATGGTCGGTGCGGGAAGGCACGGCAGAGGTGACCGGCAGTACCGACGGCGTCAGCTTCCGCGAAGAGACGCCATGGCCCACGGGGCGCGGCCGGGAGGAGCGTCGGACCTGTTCGGCCTCGCCTCGCGCACCGGTACGTCACAGCCGAGGGCGGTACATCACCACGCGCTGACACCGATGCACCCCCTCCGGACTCGCGGGGGAAAGGCCGACGGATGTGCACCCTGGCGTTCGATGTCTCGGCGTGCTCACCGGTACTGCACTTAGCGATCGATCAGGTCCGACGCCTGACCCCATGATGACGCGACATGGATGACGCGAACATGCGCACCAGATACAGCAATGGCCGTCTGATTCTGCCGTTCGTCGGCAACCGGGCCATGGTGCGGGTGCTGACCGACGGTGTGGTCCACCCTGGCTCTCAACGTTTGAGGTCGCGCTCTCCGGTGCCACGCAACGGCTTGGCACGGACCGGGCCGCCACGAATATTCGGATCTGACGGTGGTGCCCCGCGTGTGTGACCATCACCGCCGCGGTCGACCGGGTCCGGCGTTTCCTCACCTGGCCGGACTGCGCATCGGAGGTCTTCCGCTGCATCGACGGCCACGGCCTGTGCGCCCCTGATGGTGTCAGCTGCGTGGGCTGATCAGGATTCGGCAGACATCCGGTTCGGCGAACGGGATGAGCTCATCCACAGACACCGCGCCGGTCCGATCGACGGCGCCCTGCATGAAGCCGAGGTGCAGGGCGCACACCAGCTGATCGTGCGGCTGGACAGTCTCGAGGAAAGGACAATTACGGAGATCAATCTGCCCGGCTCCGGCTCCGGGCTCAGGCGCGAAGCCGATCCGGTCGAGTAGCCCGATCAGCCACGACGTCGCTTCGACAGCAGTCAACGGGCCGGCAGGTGGTTCGACGTCGTGCACAGCCCAGCGCCGGCCGATCTCGACTGCTCGTGCCGCGGGATTCCGCGCGGCGTTCAGCTCAGCGATCAACATCTCGACCAGGAACCGATAGTTGCGGGGACCGGCCGGATCCATCCGTCGGGACGCCCGGAACATCAGCGGAGGCCGACCCGGACCGGACCTCTCGGCCTCCACGCGCTCGACCAGGCCGGCGTCCGTGAGACTCTCGAGGTGCAACCGGACCGTGTTCGGGTGTACCTCCAGCTGCCGGGCGAGTTCGCCGATGCTCAGTGCCCGTTCCGAGGACCTGAGCAGGCGCAGCACCTCAGGGCGTCGCCCCGCCGACGGATTGGCGTCCCTGGCCCCGCTCATCTTCGTGAAGGTACTCGGTGGATCACCGGTCATGTCGTCACTGCGCCGATGACAAGGGCACGACGGCGCCGGTGCACAGTCAGGTATCGCAGACCCCTCGGGCCCGCGGTGATGCTCCTGTGGGAGGCCCGGGGCAGCCAGACGAGCTGACCGCCGGTGAGATCGAAATCGTCGAGTTCGGTCGTCAGTGCGCCCGAACCTTCGAGGACCACGACCAGGACATCGAGATCCGGCCCGATATGCGGTTCGATGTTCCCGTACGGGGGCAGCTGAATGATGTTGGAGTCGAGGTCGCGGTCGTTCATCTGCAGCTTCCAGATCGCACCGGCGGCGTCCGGTGCCGCATCGAGTGCGGTGAAGTCGCCGAGCACCCGCGGCAGTGGGGTGCCGACGAGCTTGGTGATCTGGATCCGCCAGGCTTGTGGGCCGCTTTCCAGATATGTCCACTCGAAGCCGCGGGGGCGTTCCCGCGCGAACTCCTCCCGCAGGTGACGCGGATCGTGGCTGTTGATCAGGATCACCGCGTCGCCGACCGGCAGGGCGTCGAAGGCGGTGAACACCGCGGGGTGCTTGTCGGGCTTGCGCAACGGACGGACGTCAACGGTGTGCTCGGTCATGTCTTGAGTTTATACATCCATCACCTGTATAAACTCCAGCCATGGACTCCTGGACAGCGGCGCTCTGGGCCGCGGCGACATTCGTCTGGTTCGGCATGGTGCTGGCCATCTCGTTTCTCGAGACGCCGCTGAAGTTCCGCGCCCCGGGCGTGACCGTACCTATCGGCCTGGGCATCGGACGGCTGGTCTTTCGCGCGTTGAACGCCGCCGAGGTCGTGCTGGGCCTCGTGGTTGTCGTCGCGATGACCTCCGGCGGCCATCGCCGGGCGCCCGAGATCCTGTCAGTGGTGGCGCTGACGGCGTTGACGGTGCAGCTGACGGTCGTTCGCCCGCAGCTGCGTCGCCGTACCGAGCGGGTCCTGGCCGGACGGTCGCAGCAGCGTTCCACCGCTCACCTCTTGTATGTGGCACTGGAAGTCGTCAAAGCACCCGCGTTGCTCGCCGCCGGTGTGCTGCTGCTTGCCGGCTGATTCGAGCATGAGGATCAGGACCCACCGATCGCGCTCGGGGCGGCCGTGGGGTCAGATGTTGGAACCGTCAGGCGGTAGGTCGGCGGGCGGTTGCGAGGATCCGCCTTCGCCTGCGGCGTCCGGGCAGGACAGGCCGAGGGTGTACGCCGTCATCGACAAGGAGCCGTAGGCGTAGTCGTCGACCAGAACCGACGAGTCCGCCTCCTTGGTAGCTGCGGCCAGACCGGCCAGATACAGCGCGGGAATGAAGTGGTCCGGTGTCGGTACCGCGTGGCGGAAGTCGCGGTGGGCGTCGAGTGTCGCGAACTCGGTCGGGTCGCTCAGCATGCGCA
>NZ_QHHV01000080.1:0-14461 GCF_003947245.1 Actinoplanes sp. ATCC 53533
CCTGACCCTGCCGCGCAGTTCGGGGCCGAGCCGGCTTCGACCTGCTCCGAGGTGTCCACAACCAGCCGCTGGGCAAGGCAAGGAGACCATCGGCCAGGATCAGCAGAGTGACGACACCGTCATTGCGCCGCTTCGACGCGATCGAGGCCCGGCTCCGCTGAGCCGCTGAATGAACCTAGGCCGCCTCGATGAGATCCGCCAGGTCAACGCCTGCGTCCGCGAGGAGGCGCTGCAGGGTGCCAATCGTCAGGCCCTCGACCACGTTGTCGCCGTGGATCAGCCGGTACCACTCGGTCCGGCTTCGCGGCTGCCGGTAGACCTCGACACGCCACTCCCGGTCAGGCGTCTGCATCACCCGCCAGACGCTACCTGCGAACAAACCAGCAGGTCAGAGGCCCGAGCGAACTACTCCGGTGTAATTCGGATCGAGGCACACCGCTCCGCACCACGGTCGAGGTGATCACGATGACCACATCCGGTCCCGCACCCACATCGCCCCAGACCCGCTATCCATGGCGCCACCGTTCGCACGTCGCCGCCGCGGCGGTCGGCGCGCTGCCACTCATCACGATCGTGGCCGGACGGCCGCCATCACCAGCTGTGATCAATTCGCCACACTTGCCCGCATGCAGCCGAGCCATGACGGCCTCATGCTCAAGCGCACCAGGCCCCCGAGCAAACCCATACCTCCGCCAAATAGGCACATCATTTCTCTACCGTTAACGGATGTGCCTTCTTACGCATCATGATCGATAGACCGGGGGCCTGCCGATCTTTTGTCGTTGACCGTCCGGGTGGAACCGAACGACTATCGGGTATCCGTCGCATCGGCGTCCGCAGTGGTCCGCGAGGCCTACATTCCTGACAGCGGCCTCGTGCCGAAGTCGAGGAGCAACGCGGATGGAGCGGTCCGGGCACGATCAAACGCGCAGGGTCAGCAGGAGGAAGTTGATACTTCTTTCCCTTTTGCTGGTCCTGCTATTGCCGCTGCTCGCATACTGTCTCACCAATTCCGGCGGCGACGACGGTTCGCCGACGCCAGCGTTTCCAGCCGAGTCACCCGGCGGATCGACCGCAACTGCCGGATCGACCGGCAGCACACCCGGGACAGCCCCCACCACGAGCGCTGATGTCGATGTTTACAAAGCACGATGCCGTGAGATGGCCGGCGAGATGGTCGCGGCGCGAGTTATCTACGACCCGCGCTTGACGATGAGGGTCGGCGAGCCCACCCGAGTGGATGCCGTTGTGACATTCAACAGGAGCATAGCTCCGTCGGTAGCCCTTCCAGGCCACGGCGATGCGACCGCCCAGGCCCTCGGCGTTACCTGTCAGGTGCACGCCCGCCTCCGCGGTGCGCCCATAGACTTCGACATAGACCGACGCGACTGGGAGCAACAGGCTCTGTTCGAAAACCGCACCGCACGCTGGAACTGGTCGGTCGTCCCCAAATCTGCCGGCAACCACAAGGAACTGATCATCGACCTGAAGCCCGTCGTCGTGCTCCCAAATCAATCGACGCTCAATGTCGCAGACCCGCAATTCGTTACCGAGTCGTTTATCGCCGACGTCACTGTGGCGCCCGCCGTGATCCCCGCCGGCAAACGGATCGAATCCTGGATAGACCGAGCCGGAAAGCTCCTGCAGAGTGTGGTTGTTATTCTGAGCGCCGCAGCGGGAATCTTCACCTACATTGGGGGAAAGGCCTTGTGGCGCAGGCGAAGGGGTGCAGGCAACGAGAGAACGGAGATATCGGAACTGAAGACCATCGACCCCGCGACGGTTCTTGAAGAATTGCGTACGCTGCGGGTCTCGCGAGGCTTGGATGCGGGACGGGTAGCGCAGAGACTCGGCATCCCACGCACCGCGCTCGATGCCCTGGAGGACGGCAGGAAAGTACCGACCCTTCGCAACGTGTACGACTACGCCGCCGCGCTCGATATCGACCTCTTGCTCCGCCCTCGCCCCGGCTCGGGATCCGGGGCGTCGACGGGCGCAGATGCGCGGGAGCCTCACTAGGGGCGCGGCAGCCTGATCCGCTGCCTCGCCACTGAGAGTGTCCGCTTCGGTCAGCGCCCCGGACGCTACATCCAGTCACCCGCAGCGTTTGTTGCTGGAATAGAAGAAGCCCAGGTCATCTGACCTGGGCTTTCTCATGGAGCCGCCTGACGGAATCGAACCGTCGACCTACGCATTACGAGTGCGTCGCTCTAGCCGACTGAGCTAAGGCGGCAACGATCGTTGAGTCTACTGCATCGGTCGCCATGCTCCTGAGCGGGTCCGCGCGGCGCGCCGGCAGTGGACGCCGGGTGTCATACCCCAGGGCTACTCTGCCTTTCGTGAACGACCAACAGCCGCCCCGGCGGCATCGCCGGCGGTCCGCCGAGGCCGAGCCCTCCGTGGCGCAGCGGCCGGTGAGCATGGATCCGCAGCAGCTCGGTTTCACCCCGCAGCGGCCGGTCGGCTGGCTCGCGCCCCTCCTGCTGCTCAACACCGGCTTGCGCACCCTGATGGCGGTTCTCTTCGGGGCCTATCTCGACAAGCGTGAGCTGCAAAACGCACTGGCCGGCGACTCCTTCCAGCAGCCGGGCACCGACGGCGAGCTGTGGTTCGACTACGTCGCCGACCTGGGCGACGGCTTCCACGCGACCTACTCGGTGGCATACCTGTTGGCGCAGCCGCAGCTCGAGGTCGACGGCCGGGTGCTGCCTCGCGGCCAGATGCTGCTCATGGGTGGCGACCAGGTCTATCCGGTCGCCAACGGCGAAGGCTACGAAAACAGAATGAAAGGGCCATACCGCGCGGCCCTACCGGAGGCGCCGGCCGACGGACCGCGACCCACGCTTTTCGCGCTGCCGGGCAACCACGACTGGTACGACGGCCTGACCGCCTTCCTTCGCCTGTTCGCGCGCCGCAAGGACGGGCACATCGGTGGGTGGCGCACGCAGCAGCGCCGCTCCTATTTCGCTGTCGAGTTGCCCGCGAGGTGGTGGCTGTTCGCGATCGACGAGCAGTTCGGCGCCTACATCGACGACCCGCAGCTGCTCTACTTCGAGAAGGCCGCGCGCGATCTCGGCCCCGACGACCGGGTCATTCTGATGACTCCATCGCCGACCTGGGTTAAATCGGCAAAAAAGCCCGAGGCGTACGACGCCGTCGACTACTTCATCCGCACCATCCTCGCGCCGACCGGGGCGCAGGTTCGGCTGCTCGTCTCCGGCGACCTGCACCACTACGCGCGCTACACCGGCGAGGACCGCGAGTTGATCACTTGCGGGGGCGGCGGTGCCTATCTGCTGGGCACTCACCAGTTGCCGAAGCAGCTCACCGTGCCGGCGAAGGAGACGCTCACCCGCAACGCCAGCCGCAGCCGGGAATATTCGCTGGCGTCGCGCTTCCCGAGCGCCGCGCAGTCCCGGCGGATGAGCTGGGGCGTGTTCGGGCGGGTCCCGATGCGAAATCCCGGCTTCGCGACGCTGCTCGGCCTGGTCCACACGCTGACCATGCTGGCGATGGCCGGCGCGGCCAGTCAGGGCGGCAACATCCAGCGCCTGTTCAGCATCCCGCTGGTCATCATGCTGGTGCTGATCCTGACCGGGGCGGTGATGTTCGCCCAGCCGCCGGGCGCCAGCTCCGACAAGCATGCGCGCCACTGGATCCTGGGCCTGACCCACGGTTTCGCCCAGATAGCGCTCGCGGTCGGTGGCACCTGGGTGTGGCTGCAGTTCTCGTTCCGCGACTGGGCCTGGCCCGGGCCGCTCGCGGTGGCTGCGGTGATCTACGGACCGCTGATCGCGTTGCTGGCCACTCAGTTACTGGCCCTCTATCTGCTGATCGCGAGCTTCTTCGACGTCAACGTCAACGAGTTGTTCGCCGGCCAGGGCATCGAGGACGCCAAAAGCTTCCTGCGCCTGCATATCTCCGCCGACGGCACGCTGACCGTGCACCCGATCGGCATCGACAAAATCTGCCGACAGTGGGCCGCCGACCCGAACGGCGCCCCGGACAGCTCCTGGCTTCGCCCCGAGAAGCCCTTGCTGACCCACCTGATCGAGCAGCCCATCGTCGTGGACGGCCCAGCGACTCCTACCCCACCCTCAGACCTGGCCGCACCCGGCTCCGCCGTGCTGTAGGCGACAGTCGGTAAGACACAGCGCTCGGCCGATCCCGCAGACCGATCCGCTCAGGGCCTAGTGACGGAGCGGTCGACGGGGTGCGGGCTCGCCTGCACCACCCGCGGTGCAGCCTGACACGGTCGACGGGGGTTGAGGCTCGCCTGCACCACCGACGGTGTCTGACACGGTCGCCGCAGGCCCCGCGTCGATCAGGAGTATTGCTCGTCGTGGGCCTGGCGGGGCGCACAGACGGACGCCCGGCTGCAGGAGCAGCGGGAGCCGTCCGCGTCCATCCGCACCACCACCGCGTCCTTCGGGACGCTGTGGGCCACCACCCTGCCGTCGCCTTCCGGGGTGGTCACGCGGGTGCCCACCGCCGGCGCCGACGCCTGGAATTTCTGGTACAGCGGGTGCTCGTACTTCAGGCAGCACATCAGCCGGCCGCACGCGCCCGAGATGCGCAGGGGATTCAGCGGGAGGTCCTGGTCCTTGGCCATCCGGATCGTCACCGGCTCGAAGTCCGTCAGGAACGTGGCGCAGCACAGGTCACGACCGCACGAGCCGATGCCGCCCTGGACGCGGGCCGAGTCTCGGGCCGAGAGCTGGCGCAGCTCCACCCGGCAGTGCAGGGTCGCGCCCAGGTCGCGGACCAGGGACCGGAAGTCCACCCGGTGTGGCGCCGTGAAGTAGATCGTGGTGCGGGCGCCGCCCGTGCCGGGCTGCTCCAGGACGTGATCCACCGCCACGACCTTCATCGGCAGCTCGTGCGCCTTGATCAGCTTTTTGGCCGCGACCTTCGCCTCGGCCTTGCGCTTGCGCAGCACCTCGTCTCGGCGCAGGTCGCGGTCGTCCGCGAGGCCGGCGACCTTGGGGAAACCGTCCGTGTCCTCGCTGACCCATTGAGCCGCCCAGACGCACTCCGCGACCTCGGGCCCGTCGTCGGTCGGCACCAGCACGCGGTCGCCCACCTGCGGCGAGAACTCGCCCGGATCGAGGTAGTAGAGACGGCCGTACCGGTTGAAGCTGACCGCGCACAGCATGCCCATCACCACACCCTACGGCGACGGACCGGCGGTGCGAAATAGTGCAGAACTACATAGATCAGCGCAACCCCTGGCATTGACTCTCGTTGGGCCATCCCGTAGACGCCGCTCGCTGCGGTGATCCTTGGGGGAGGAACCTTTCATGATGCCCGCCGTGCCAGCACGGGTTGATCTTGTGACACCCGCCGAGCCCGACCAGGGCGTTCCGGGCACCGCCCGGGCCCGGCTCCAGGCCGCCGCGCTCGGCGTGGTCGCGGCCCTGCTCGTACCACTGCCCGTGCACGCCGCTCCGGCACCCTGCGAGCAGGCCTTGCGCTACGCCGCCCAGTCCGGGGCCGGGCTGATGCGGATCGGCAACCTGGACCTCGGCCCGGCCGGCCGCGACGAAAAATCGATCAAGGATGTCGGCGTCGGCGACGCGAAGTCGGCCCTGGTGGCGCAGTCGGCGATCAACGCCGCCGCGCTCGGCCGGGTGCTCGACGGTGGCCCGGCCGACCGCAAAGGGCTAGCCGAGGTCTTCCAGCAGACAGCTCCGCCGACCCACCAGAAGCCCAAACAGCGCAGGCACGATGCCACCAAGATCGGCCCGTTCAGCCTCGGCGCCAGCAAGCTGACCGTGCACGCCCGGTGGGAGCCCGGGATGGCCTGCGGGAACGCCGAGGGCGAGGCGACCCGGGCGGAGGCCGAACTGCGCCGAACCGGGGTGCTTGACGACGGCGACGCCGCGCTGCTCCACGTGCCCGGAAAGATCTCCAGCCTGAGCACGACGGCGATGGAGCGGCGCGGCCCGGCCGCCCGGGCTGTCGCCGCGGCCTCCCTGGCCGGCGACAAGATCGAGCTGCTCGGCGGGGCCGTCACGGTCAAGGTCGTGCAGCCACCGTCGCTGCTGGCCACGATGTCGGCCGCGGACGGCGGCGAGGTCCGCTACCAGCCGGCGGTGCTCGAGGTATCCGGTGCGGGCTTCAAGACCGCACGGCTGGACACGGCCGGCGACAACGTCGAGTTCCACCTGGACGAAAACGGTAGCCCGGCACCGGACCCGGACCGCGCCGCCGCAGGCCAGCTCGACGCAGCGCGGACAGGCACCGACGGCGACGGCAACGACCGGGCAGGCGCAGATGCCGACAGCCAGGCGGGCGCCAAAGCCGCACGCACAGGCCTCGCCGGCAAGACAGGCGCAGGCGGCGAAGGCAAAACAGCCGCCGGCAAGACGGGCACGGGCAGCCAAGGCAAGACAGCCCCCGGCACAAACGGCCAGAGCAAGTCAGACGCGAGCAAAGCAGGCGCGGATAGCAAAGGCAGAACAGGCGCTGACAAAGCAGACGCGGGCAAAGCAGGCGTAGACGGCCAAGGCAAGTCAGATGCGGGCGAGGCAGGTAAAGCAGGCGCAGGCAGCGAAGACGCGGGCAAACCAGCCGCCGGCAACGGCAGCGGAACGAGCGGCAACAGCGCCGGCAGCAGTAGCGGCAGCAGTGGCGCTGGGGAACCGGAGGACGGCCTGTTCGCGGGCCTGCCGGAGATCGGCACGCTCGGGTCATCCACGCCGCTTCCGCTGCCCAGCCTGCCCGGCGTCCCGCCGCTCGGCGCCGAGCCCGGCACCGAGGGCGCACCAGCCGCCGGTCCGGGCACGACCGTCAGGGTCTCGCTGGGCGACGTGCGCCAGGCCGTCTCCGGCCACGCTATCGCCGCGAAGGCGACCGCGATGAAGATCGCGATCACCAAGAGACCGGACCGGACCGCGTACGGGGACAGCGCCCCCAACCGCAGCGGCACAGTCCTGGACTTCGACATGGGACTGCTCGAGGTGGCCGCCGTGGCCCCCGAACCAACCGGCGGGGTGTCCAGCGCGGTCGGCGGCGACGGTGGCGGCCTTCCGATCACCGGTCCGCGCTTGGACGTGCTGGCGTTGACCGGCGTCGCCCTGCTGATCGCCGGCGCGGCGGCCCTCATCTTCGGTCTGCGCGGCCGTTCCCGCCCCTGAGCTCACAGGAGCCGCGCTCGGAACGAGCTATCCGAGCGCGGCGCCGGCACCGCCCGGCGAAATCCCCGGCAGCCGCTGGCGGCGGAAGTCAGCGGAACGAGGCCAAGGGTGCCGATCGGTGCAGGAGCTCCGAGCCCATCTCGTAGCTGTCCGCGACCGCCATCAGCACCTGCGCGCCGACCTCCGCTGCCGCCTGCTGCTCCCTGGCCGCTGCGAGATCCACCTTCGCCCCGGCCAGGGTCACCGCCTCTGTCGAGGCGAGCACGTCGGCCAGGGCGCCCGCCACCGAGTCGCGGGCCGAGCGCATCCAGTTCACCAGCGCGTCCGCCAGCTCCGCCGATGCCCGCAACCGTTCGTCCAGGCCGTCCGGCCCGCCGCTGAGGTGGTCCGCCGCCCGGCGCCGAGCCGCGTCGTACGCGTCGGCCGCCGCACCCGTCCACTCGCCCGGCGCCGGCAGCGATGCGGCGAGCACCGCATAGGCCCGCGCGTCCGCGCGCAGCTCGGGCGCCGCCTCCACCAGCTCATCGGGGCGCAGCGCCGCCACCGCCCGGGCCGCGTCGCCCGGCAGCAGCCGCACCCGGCGGAGCGCCTCCCAGACCCGGTGCTCCGGCGGCGCGCCGGCCGTGGCGAGGATGTCGTCGACGCGGCGCAGCAGCGGCCCGGCCGTGGCTATGACGCGGTCCAGCCGGTCCATCACATTCCCCGGCGGATTCGACGGTCGGCCTCGTTGTCTGTCTCGGTGTATGCCTTGCCGGTCAGCCGGACGTCCGCCGCGATCGTGGTCAGCCGCGCCGCCGCGGCGGCCGCTTCCCGGGATCGGGCCGCGAGCACTTCGCGCCAGCGGTCGTGCAGCTGACGGCCCAGCCGGCCCGGGACGCCCTCATCGTCGGCGCCGAAGGCTCCCGGCGAGCAGGCGTGGGCGGACAGCGACCGGTCCACCGTGATCAAGGCGTCCGCGGCGGACTCCAGGCGCTCGGCCAGCTCTTCCATCTCAGCGCTCTCCCAGCGATCGGAACGCCCCGAACACCTCGTCGTGCAGCTTTTCCCGGGCCCAGCGGGCCGCTTCCGCCGCGGTTGTCACCACCGCCTGCACCTCGCGGGCCAGCTCGGCCGCCGTGCGATGCTGCAGGCTGCCGCGGATGCGCACGTCGGTGATCTCGCCCGCCGCGGTGACCAGCACCTCGATCGAGTCGTCCGGCGAGTGCACGGACACCAGGTGGCCGGCGACCGCCTTCTCGAACTCGGCCCGCAGCACGTCGAGGCGGCGGTAGCGCTCGATCGCCTCGTCGATCCATGCCTCGTCGATCTCGCGGGGCATCAGCAGGCTCCTTACCGGGAGTACCGCCTCGGTTGCTTTACGGCACCGGAACCGTACCCGTTTCCCGCACCCCCGCGCAGCCCCAGTCGCGTCCCCTGTGGATTACCCGCGCCAGAGATTGAGCATCATCGCCTCGACGGCGATCCTCGGCTTGACGTTCTGCTCGATGGCATCGCGACATGCCACCACGGCCTCCAGCCGGCGCAGCGTGCTTTCCGGCGTCCACTTGCCCGCTGCGGCAGCCGACTGCTCCGCGGTGTCGGTGTGCACCACCTCGACGGGCGCTTTCAGGCCCGTCACCAGCACGTCGCGGTAGAAGCCGGCCAGGTCCACCAGCGCCCGGTCCAGCGCGTCGCGCTGCGAGCGGGTCGTGCGGGACTTTTGCCGTTTCTCCAGCTCTTTGATCTGGCCGGCGGCGCCACGCATCGCGCCCGCCGCGCCCCGGCCCGTGCCGCCGGCGCCCAGCGCCTGCTCCAGCGCCGCGCGTTCCGTGGTGTCGTTTTCGGCGAACGCGGTGGCCGCCTCCGCCTCCGCGGCCTCGATCAGCGCGGACGCCGCGTCGAAGCAGGCGCCGACGCTGGACAGCCGGCGCGGCACCGCCAGCACAGCCTCGCGCCGGCCGCGGGCCTCCGGGTCGTTCGCCAGCCGCTTGGCGCGGCCGACGTGCCCCTGCGCGGCCGCCGCGGCCCAGGCCGCCACGTCCGGCGCGATGCCGTCCCGGCGGACCAGGACCTCGGCCACGGCCTCGGCGGGCGGCTGCCGCAACGGTACGACCCGGCACCGCGAGCGGATGGTCACCGAGATGTCGTCCGGGTGCGTCGACGGGGTGCAGAGCAGAAACACGGTGCGCGGCGGAGGCTCCTCGATGGCCTTGAGCAGCGCGTTGCCGGCCGCCTCGGTGAGCCGGTCGGCGTCCTCGATCACCACGGCCTGCCACCGGCCACCGGACGGGGCCGTGCCGGCGCGCAGCACCAGCGCGCGCATCTCGTTGACGCCGATCGAGAGCCCTTCCGGCACGACGAAGCGCACGTCGGCGTGGGTGGCACCGAGCGCGGTGTGGCAGCCGTGACACTCGCCGCAGCCGACGCCGTCGCGCTCGCACTGCAGGGCGGCGGCGAGCGCGCGGGCCGCGACCGAGCGACCCGATCCCGGCGGACCGGTGAAGATCCAGGCGTGCGTCATGGCACCGTTCCCGGCGCCCGCCCCGACCCCGCCGGCCACGATCCGGGCGGCGGCCGCGGCGGCCCGGCGCAGCGTCTCAACGGCCTCGTCCTGCCCGACCAGGTCGGCGAACACACTCATGGCGTCGATTCTCGCTCGCTCACGGCTGCTTGCCCACCTGCGGCCCGCTCGTCGGCGTCTCATCTTCCGCGGGAGGCGGCACGACCATCGTCGCGTTCGGGTCGTCGGCTGCGGGAGGCGGCACGACCACCGTCGCGCCAGCATCGTCGGCTGCGGGAGGCGGCACGACCACCGTCGCGTTCGGGTCGTCGGAAGCCGCCCTGGGCAGAGCCACGGTCGCATCGGCCGGCGGAATCGCCATCGTCGCATTGGGATCACCCGACGGCGGGATGGCCATCGTCGCACTGGGATCACCCGACGGCGGAATCGCCATCGTCGCACTGGGATCACCCGACGACGGAATCGCCATCGTCGCGTCCGAGCCGGCGGGTGCGGTCGCCGGGCGGACCACCATGGTGTCGTCCGGCCCAGCGCCGGGACGGATCACCATGGTGTCGTTCGGGGAGTCCGCCGAGGCAGGGCGCACCACGACAGTGTCGTCCGGTCCGGCAGCCGGCCGGACCACGATCGTCTCGTCCGAGCCGCTCGTGGCCACCGCGCCCGACCCGGTCCGGATCACCACGGTCTCGTCCGGTCCGGCGTGCGGGGAGAGCAGGTCCGGCGCGTTCAGGTCCGGCCCCGGCGGTGTGGTCACCGACGCCGGTTCCGGGTGGTTGTCGTCGCCCTCGGTGAGCATCGCGTTGAGCCGGGTCGCGACCGCGTTCGCGATCTCCTCGGCCGGGCGTGCCGCGTCCAGCACCAGATAGCGCTTCGGGTCCGCCGAGGCCAGGTCCAGGAACGCGTACCGGACCCGCTCGTGGAAGGAGCGGGACTCGCTCTCCAGCCGGTCGGCGCCGAGGCCGCGGCTGCCCACCCGGCCGAGGCCCACCTGCGGGTCGACGTCGAGCAGGACCACCAGGTCGGGCTTGAGGCCGCCGGTCGCCCAGGACGACAGCCAGGAGATCTCCTGGACCGGCAGCGTGCGGCCGGCTCCCTGGTACGCCAGCGACGAGTCGACGTACCGGTCGCTGATCACCACCGCGCCGCGGCCCAGCGCCGGCCGGACCACCGTGGCCACGTGATGCGCCCGGTCCGCGGCGTAGAGCAGCGCCTCGGCGCGCGGCGACGGCGCGTCGGCGCCCTCGCCGTTCGACAGGACCAGGCTGCGGATCCGGGCGCCCATGTCGGTCGCGCCCGGCTCGCGGGTCACCACGACGTCGTGCCCGGCCTCGTTCAGCGCCTCCGACAGGCGGGTGACCTGCGTCGACTTGCCCGCGCCCTCGCCGCCCTCGAAGACCACGAAGATGCCCTGCCGGGTGAAGTCCTCGCCCGGCGACAGCGGGCGGCCGCGGATCGAGCTCCACAGGTCGGCCAGGACCGGCACGCCCCGCTTGTCGTCCATCTGGCGGAACGCGCTGATCCCGGTCCAGACGCCGATGGCGCCGGCGACCAGCAGCAGGATGCGCGTGGAGGAGATGTCGATGGAGAGGCTGCCGGCCGAGACCGTACGGGAACTGCCCAGGCCGACCAGGAGACCGGCCAGCGAGATCGCCAGCAGCAGCACGAGCCGGGCGCCGATCTGCACGACGGCGAACACCCGGCCGCGGACCTCGTCGTTGACCTGGCCGCCGAGCAGGGTGACGCCCGCCAGGAACGCCATGCCGGCGCCCGCGCCCACGAACAGCGCGCCGAACAGCGCCATGGACAGGTGGAACGCCACCGACAGGAAGCTGACCGCGCCGCTGGCGAGCACGATGCTCATGCCGAACCAGCGGCGGCGGGACAACTCCTTGACGATCATCGGGCCGAGGCCGATGCCGATCGCCAGGCCCATGAAGAGGGTGGCGAAGAGCAGGTAGAACGCGGCGTCGCCGGCGCCGAGCGAGGCGGTGAAGAAGCGGGCCGTGCCGATGACGATGCCGGCGCCCGCGAACGCGCCGAAGATGCCGAGCACCAGGCCGCGGACGAACGGGGTGCCGCCGATGTACTTCCAGCCCTCGACGAACTGCCGGTACATGGAGGTCTCGGCGTTCTTCTCCTTGCGTTCCCGGTGGCCCTCGCTGATCTCCTTGATGCCGAAGAAGACGACAGCGGCGGTGGCGGCCCGGGAGAAGGCGTTGATCCAGAGCGCGATCTGCACCGGCTCGGCCCAGTCGGGCAGGCCGCCGATCGGGCCGCGGACCACGCCGTCGAGGGCGGCGAGGGCCAGCGCGGCCAGGATCGGGGTGATGCCGTACGTGGTGATCAGCGTGAGCTGGTTGGAGACCTCGAGCCGGCCCTTGGGGATCAGGTTCGGGACCGCGGCCTCTTTCGCCGGGATCCACAGCAGGGTGATGGTCTCGCCGATGAAGGTGGCGATGACCGCCCAGGTGACCGTGAGACCGCCGGAGTCGCTGAACAGGGCGACGACCGGGATCGAGCCGTACACGAAGAAGCGCGCGATGTCGCAGATGACCATGGTGTAGCGCCGGTCGAACCGGTCGGCCATCACGCCCGCTACCGGCCCGAGCAGCAGCGCCGGGAGCAGCCGGATCGCGATCGTGCTGCTGAACGCGCTGCCCTGGGCCACGCTGCCGGTGACCTGCTGGGAGGCGAACAGCGCGGTGGCCAGGGTGCCGATCCAGTCGCCGAACGAGGCCACGCTGAGCACGAGCCAGAGCCGCCGGAACGGGCGGATCCGCAGGACGGCACGCAGGGCAGCGGCCCCGGATAGATCTACCGGGCCGGTCTCTTTGCGCGCCGAGCTCGTTTCGGTGTCGATGGCCCTACCTCCCCGTGGTCACTGCTCGAAGCACTCTAACGGGCGTACCCAGCTCACCGTGGCTGCGCCCGTTCGGGTAACGCATTCATGAAGGTGTTTCACATATGGCCGTGAGCAGATAAGTTGCACGCGTGATGGCCGAACGCACCGCGTTACAGAACCGACTCGACCGCGCGACCAGCGGGTTGGAGACGCCGGTCGCCGTTGTCGACCTGGCCGCCTTCGACGCCAACGCCGCCGCGCTGTCGGTCCTCGCGGCCGGCAAACCCATCCGGGTCGCCAGCAAGTCGGTGCGCGTGCGGGCCCTCCTCGAACGCGCACTCGCCCGTCCCGGCTGGTCCGGCGTGCTGGCATACACGCTGCCGGAGGCGATCTGGCTGGTCCGCAGTGGTGTCACGGACGACGTGCTGGTGGCGTACCCCTGTGTGGACCGCACCGCGATCGCCGAGCTCGCCGCTGATCCGCGGCTGGCCGCCGCGATCGCGATCATGGTCGACGATCTCGCCCACCTGGACCTGGTCGACGCCGTCGTGGCGCCGGACCGGCGGCCGGACGTGCGGGTCTGCCTGGAGCTCGACGCCGCCTGGCGGCCCGCCGGGCCGCTGCACATCGGCGTCCGGCGCTCACCCGTCCACTCCGCGGCCCAGGCCGGCGCCCTCGCCGCCCGGCTGGTCAAGCGGCCGGGCTTCCGGCTCGTCGGGATGATGGCCTACGAGGCCCAGATCGCCGGTCTCGGCGACGCCCCGCCCGGACAGGCCCTGCTGGGCCGCGGGATCCGGCTGATGCAAAGCCGGTCGCTGCCGGAACTGCTGCGCCGCCGGATGGCCGCGGTCCGGGCCGTCCGCGAGCACGTCGACCTGGAATTCGTGAACGGCGGCGGCACCGGCAGCGTGGCCGCGACCGCCGCCGACCCGGCGGTCACCGAGATCGCGGCCGGCTCCGGACTGCTGGGTCCGACGCTGTTCGACGGCTACCGCAGCTGGCAGCCGACGCCGGCGGCGTTCTTCGCGCTGTCCGTCGTCCGCCGCCCGTCGCCGAAGATCGCCACCGTGCTCGGCGGCGGCTGGATCGCCTCCGGCCCCACCGGGCCGTCCCGCCAGCCCACCCCTTGGCTGCCCGAGGGCCTGAGCTTCCGGGGTGAGGAGGGCGCCGGTGAGGTGCAGACACCCCTGACCGGCGCCGCGGCCGGTAACCTGCGGCCGGGCGACCGGGTGTGGTTCCGTCACGCCAAGGCCGGCGAGCTGTGTGAGCACGTCAACGAGGTGCACCTCGTCGACGGCGACACGGCGGCGCCGACCCCGACGTACCGGGGAGAGGGGTATGCGTTCCTCGGCTAACTCACGCGGGCACGTGGCGGTGCAGATATTCCCTGATCAGCGCCTTGGCCTCGGTCAGCACCGCCTCGTCGCCGGCCACGTCGCGCCGGAACGCCAGCTTGATCAGCGCGTCAGCCGACTCCACCGCGATGAGCAGGGCGAAGCGCAGCCGCGCCCGGTCCATCAGCTGGAACTGCTCCACCAGCAACTCGGCGAGCCGGTCGGCGATGACCGCGTTGTTGTCCCGCTCGGCGTCGAGCAGGTGCAGGTCCACCACGTCACCGAAGTGCAGGGTCCGGAAGCCCGGCACGCTGCGGTGCATGTGAATGTAGGCGTCTATCGCCGCATCCACGCCGTCCCACCAGTGGGCGAACGTCTCGCTGGCGAAGCGCGCCGACAGCGACTGCAGGTATCCGTCCATGTTTCGCATGGCGAGGGCCTGGACGATGGCCCGTTTGTCGGGGAAGAACTGGTAGACCGAGCCGATGGCAACCTCGGCCCGCTCCGCGAGCAGGGTCGTGGTCAGGCCCTCGTACCCGACCTCGTCCACCAGCTCCGCGCAGGCGTCGAGCATGCGCTGGACCCGGGCAACGCTTCTGCCCTGCACCGGAACCCGCCGCAGCGGTCCGGTGGTGACGGTTGGTGT
>NZ_QHHV01000081.1:0-68935 GCF_003947245.1 Actinoplanes sp. ATCC 53533
GACAGGTTTTCTCGCCGGAGAACAGGCCATGGTAGTTCTCACGTTCGCCGACCGGGGCGACGAACCCGTCGACCAGCACACCCCTGCGGCCGGCCTGTCCGAGACCCTGATCGACCTCGGGTCGGGTGAGCCACCGCGGGATCGGCTGGATAGCGGGTGATCGTGGCCTGGGAACAGCCGAAAGCCTCGTCGGGCAGGTTGTGCCGGAGCCCGAACAACATCGCGCTGACCGCCGCGGGCAGGGGTAACTAACACGTGCGGACGTCCGATCGGCGGCTTCTCCCACTGTTCGCCGACGATCTCGCGGATCCTGCCGATCAGGTCGGCGAGCCGGCCGGTCGGGAGTCCTGTCATCTTTCGCAGCGCAGCGGCTGGCCCTCGATCAACTTCCTCACAAAAGATGATCTATAGGATCCCAGCCGCTGCGTCTACTCAGGACAGTCACCCAAGTCGCGGGCCACCCTCGAATCTCACCCAACGTGACAACCATGAGTGTCGACGGCCTTTTGAATGGCCCTCACCGGTTGCTCTGCTTCCCCATCGGAAACACCTCCAGCCGATGCCTGGCTCAGCCCGAAGGAGCAGGACCCGCACATCCCTCACCGGCGTTCCCCATGGGGAACTCGCCGGCGTTTCCCATGGGGAAGCAGAGCAAGCGGTGTTTCCGATGGGGAAGCAGAGCAAAGGGCGAACAACCACCACTACCCTCCCGCCAGCCGGACGCGGCGGCACCGAAGCACCCACGCCGCAGCAGTGCTGAGCGCGTGCGCATTCGGTCCGGTCCGGGCCGGAGCCTTCGAGCGCGGCCCGGGTCCGTTTCGTGGAGCGCCGGGTCGGGTGCACCTCGCTTCGGGGAGGCCCTTCCCCCCAGACGCTCAGACCTTGGAGACCTCCGGCGCACTTGTTGCGGGAGGCAGCTACGACGAGTCACGCAGGCCAGGAAAGCCTGGAGCGGCTACCCGTCGAGCTTGGCGCGCTAGTGGAAGCCAGGCGACCCGGCCAGGTGAGCGTCAGGCGGGCCACGCCGGATCGGCACGCAGGTCGTACCGCCAGTCGTTCGAGACGATCGGGTTGCCCGGCGGGTATTCGAACTCGCTCTCGCCCAGCAGGACGAAGCCGGCCTTGCGGCACACCGCGTTGGACGGCTCGTTGCTCACCTTGGGGTAGGCGTGCACCCATCGGAGCCCGCCCCGCGCCGCCGCGTGGCTCACTGCGGCCACCGTCGCGGCCACTGCCAGCCCGCGGCCCTGGAAGGCGGGCAGCACCTTCCAGCCCGTCTCGTAGACCTTCTCGCCCTTCCACTCGCGCTCCCAGTAGCCGACGCTGCCGACCGGGTCGGGCTCGCCCGCCAGCATCACCAGGAACATGCGGCCCTTGTCGTCGCGCTCGATGGCCAGGATGCGTTCGTGCCGGTCGAGCATCGCCTGCTCGCTTTCGACACCGCCGAGATGCACCTTCATCTCCGGGACGTTGGCCGCCCGCTCCAGCTCCAAAGCACGTTTGTCCCACGGCTCAAGCCTGATATCGGCACCCATTCCTTCATCATCCCGGAAGGGTGCGACAAATCTCGGCCAGCTCGGCCAGCCGGTCCGCCAGGTCGCGCGGGTGGCCCGGCGCGTCCGGGCGGGCGTCCCATGGGCGCGGGCCCGACGGTGGCCGGTAGTTGACGCCCAGCGCGTCGAGGCGGGCCAGGTGCGGGCCGAGCCGGACGGTGAAGTCGGCGTAGTCGCGCTCCGGCGGGCCCCACACCGTCTCGGCGAACGCGCACAGCCGCGGATAGCTCTGATAGTCCACCCGGCGGGCCGACTCCATGTGCTCGGTCCAGACGTTGGCCTGCGCGCCGATGATCCGGCCGGCCGCGGTGCCGGTCAGGCCGGCCGGGACCGGGTCGAAGGCGTACACGTCGGCGAGGGTGAGCAGCGTGCCGACCGGGGTCGGCTCGCCGGGGTCGTCGGACTGGCGGTAGTCCAGGTAGACCGAGGTGTCCGGGCAGGAGACGACGTCGTGGCCCGCCTCGGCCGCCAGGATCGCCGGTCGTGTCCCGCGCCACGCGGCGATGGTGGCGCCGGGCGGCGCGCCGCCCGCGAGGATCTCGTCCCAGCCGTAGACGCGGCGGCCGTGTCGCGCCAGGTGCTCCGCCATCCGGGCGGTGAACCAGGCCTGCAGCTCGTGCGGGCCGGCCAGGCCCTGGGCCGCGATCCGCGCGCGGGCCGCCGGGGTGTCCCACTCGCCGGCCGGGCATTCGTCGCCGCCGATGCCGATCAGCTCGCCGGGGAAGATCGCGCAGACGTGGTCGAGGACCTCGCGGCAGAAATCCAAGGCCACGTCGGTGACGTTCAGGACGTGCGGGGAGATGCCCCACGAGGTACGGACGCCGCCGGCGAATCCGTTGCCCAGTTCGGGGTACGCGGCGATCGCGGCCTGCATGTGTCCCGGCATGTCGATCTCCGGCAGCACAGTGACGTGCCGGCCGGCCGCGTACGCGACGATCTCCCGCAGGTCGTCGGCGGTGTAGTAGCCGCCGTGCGGCCGTTCGTCGTAGCGCTCGTGGATCCGCGAGCCCCGCATCGTCCGGGGCCGCCAGGCGCCGACCGTGGTCAGCCGCGGCCGGCCCGGGATCTCGACCCGCCAGCCCTGGTCGTCGGTCAGGTGCAGGTGCAGCACGTTGAGCTTGTGGAACGCGGCCAGGTCGACGAAGCGCAGCACGTCGGCCACGGGCATGAAGTGCCGCGCCACGTCCAGCATGACCCCGCGCCAGGCGAACCGCGGGGCGTCCTCGATGTGCACGGCCGGGATCCGCAGCGGACCGTCCGCGATCGGGGCTCGGCGCAGCGCGTGGGCGGGCAGCAGTTGCCGCAGGGTCTGCACGCCGTGGTGCACACCGGCCGGTGATCCACCCTGGATGTCGATGCCCCGGACATCGACATCCAGGACGTACCCCTCGGGCTCCAGCGCGGAATCCAACCGCAAGCGGATCCCGCCGCCCGCGACCGACGGCCCGCCCGCGGAAGACGGCCCGGCCGCGGAAGACGGCCCGGCCGCGGAAGACGGCCCGGCCGCGGAAGACGGCCCGGCCGCGGAAGACGGCCCGGCCGCGGAAGACGGCCGGGCGGCGGACGAGTCGGCCGGGAGCAGGCCGCGCACCAGGGTGGCGATCTCGGCCAGGCCCGGATCGGCGGTCACCGGCGCTCCCGGGCGCAGCGCGTAGCCGCCGGACCCGGCCACCAGCACCGCCGGGCGGGGAATCAATCCTTCACCGCCCCGCCGAGGCCGGCGACCAGCCGGCGGCGGACCAGCAGGAAGAAGATCAGGACCGGCACGGTCATCAGCGTCGACGCCGCCATGATCGCCCCCCAGTCGTTCTCGTCGGGTTTGAAGAAGACCAGCAACGCCATCGGCAGGGTCTGCCGGTCGGTCGCGCTGATGATGAAGGTACGGGCGAACAGGAAGTCATTCCAGGCGGTGATGAACGAGAACACGCTGGTCGCGGCCAGCCCCGGGGCGACCAGCGGGAACAGGATCCGCCACAGCACGGTGAACCGGCCCGCCCCGTCGAGCTGGGCCGCCTCGTCCAGCTCCTCCGGGATCGCCGCCACGAAGCCGCGCAGCATCCAGATCGCGAACGGCAGCGTGAACGCGGTGTGCACCAGCATCAGCGAGCCCAGCGTGTTGAGCCCCAGGCCCGGCACCTGCGTGCCGAGGTCGCGGACCAGGAAGAACAGCGGGATGGTCAGCGCCTCGATCGGGACCATCTGCGCGACCAGGAAGAGCACCAGCACGGTGGTGCGCATCCGGAACCGGAAGCGGGTCAGCGCCACCGCGGCGAGGAACGCGCACAGCCCCGACAGGACCACGACCACGAGCGCGACCAGCAGGCTGTTGAGGAAGTAGCGGCCGAAGCTGTCCACCGCCAGCACCCGGTGGAAGCTGTCGATGCTGGGTGCGAGCGTCCACGGTCGCTGGTGCAGGGACTGGATCTCGCCGGGCGGCTTCAGCGCGGCCAGCACCATCCAGTAGATCGGGAAGACCGTGGCGACGGCGAGCAGGACCGCCAGGGTGTCGAGCAGGCGCCTGGTGATTCTCACAGCGGTTCCCCCGATCGGCGCAGCGTCCGCAGGTAGAGCAGGGTCACGACGAGCAGGATGACCATCATGACGACGCCGATCGCCGCGCCGAGGCCGTACTCGCTGGCGGCGAACGCCTGCTGGTAGGCCCAGACGTTGAGGGTGAGGTTCTGCCCCGCGATGCCGCCGCCGCGGGTCATCACGTAGATCTGGGTGAAGACCTTGAAGTCCCAGATGATCGACTGGATCACCACGATGGCCAGCAGCGGCCGCAGGACCGGCACCATGATCTGCCAGAACGTGCGCCAGGTGGACGCGCCGTCGATCGCGGCGGCCTCCAGCACGGACTTCGGGATCGCCTCGATGCCGGCGTAGAGGGTGACCATCACGAACGGGAACGAGTGCCACACCACCACCGCGCCGACCAGGGCGAAGGCGGTGTACCGGCCGTACATCCAGTTGAAGCCGGTCACCCCGAGGGTCTGGTTGACCAGGCCGAGGTTGGTGTCGAAGAGGAACATCCACACGGTGGAGCCGGAGACCGCCGGCACCGCCCAGGCGGCCATCGCGGCCAGCGACAGCAGCAGGCGCGGCACCCGGCTGATCCGGGTGAGTAGGACGGCGAGCCCGGCGCCGACCGCGAGCGTCGCCACGACACAGGCCGCGGCGAAGAACACGGTGGCGCCGAGCACGGACCAGAACCGGGCGTCGCCGAACAACTGGGCGTAGTTGGCGAGGCCCACGAACCGGGTCGGCTGCCCGCCGCTGACCTGGGCCTGCCGGAAGTCCAGCACGGACAGCAGGCCGAGTTGCCACATCGGGTAGACGAACAGGGTGCCCAGCACCACCGCCGCCGGCAGCAGCAGCCAGAGCGGCGTCCAGACGCGCCGGCGAGGGCGCGCCTGGACAGCCGGCAGTGCAGTGGTCACTTGCCCAGGGCCGCGGAGATCGCCTTGGCGGCCTCGTCGGTGGCCGCCTCGACCGTGGCCTTGCCGGTGGCCACCTTCTCGATCATCGTGGGCAGCACGGCCTGGGCGTCGATCTTGCCCCAGCCCGGGTCGAGCGGCACGAACTTCGTCCCGGCGTCGATGGTGGACAGGAACGGCGCGAGGAACGGATCCTGGCCGGCGACCTCGGCCCGGGCGGCCTTCAGCGTCGGCAGGTTGCCCATCGCCGCGTACATTTTGGACTGGTATTTCTTGCTCGCCAGCAGCGTGAGGAAGTCGGCGGCCAGGGCCGGCCGCTGGCTGTTCCTCATGATGCCGAGGTTGTTGCCGCCGGCGAAGGCCGGCGCGATCGAGCCGGGCTTGCTGCCCGGCAACGGCACGACGGCGTATTTGCCCTTCGCGGCCCCGGCGTCGACCGCGGCCCGGTTGAAGTTGCCGATGATGGCCATGCCCGCCTTGCCGCTCGCGAAGAGCTCGACGGTCTTGCCGCCGGTCAGGTCCGCGCACTGCTGCGGCGGGCAGTTGTCCGGCTTGAGCAGATCCGTGTACGCCTTCAGCCCGGCCCGCGACTGCGCCGAGTTGATCGTGGTGATGTCCCCGCCGGCGTCCCAGACGAAGGGCAGGGCGCCGAAGGTGTACTTGCCACCGACCGCGATGCCGAACAGCTCCGGCTTCTTCGCCCGGATCGCGCGCGCGGCGGTGGTCAGCTCCGCCTGGCTGGTCGGCGGCTTCAGCCCGAGCTCGCCGAACACATCGGTGCGGTAGTACAGGGCGCGGACGCCGAGATACCACGGCACGCCGAGCAGCGTGCCCTGGTAGGTGGCGCTGGCCCTGGCGTCGGCGCTCAGGTCGGCACCCTCCGGCCAGGCGCTCACCGCCGGGCCGAGGTCGGCCAGCCCGCCCGCGGCCGCGTACTCGGGCAGGTCGGTGTTGCCGTACTCGACGACGTCGGGCGCGCTGGCCGGGTCGTTGAAGGCGCCCTTGAAGCGCTCGCTGCGGGTGTCGACCGCGAGGTAGGCGATGTCGACCTTGGTGTCGGGGTGCGCGGCGGTGAACTCGGCGACCGCGTCCTTGACCACGGCCTCCTTGGGCGACCGGTTGGGCTCGTCGAAGAGCCACACCTTGAGGGTGCCGGTGCGCGCGCCGCCGTCCGAGGGCGCCGCGGACGGCGACGAGGTGGACGGGGTGCACGCGGTCACGGTGAGGGCGAGGGCAGCGGCAGCCACCAGACGGATGCGCATCGGGGCACTCCTGACTTCAATAAGAACCAGGTTCGTAAGTAGTTCGTTGAATGAGTGCCCTCAGAGTGGAGTGAACGGCCTCGATCGTCAACCCTCAGAAGTACGTGTGCAGCACGTCCACGACCACGTCCGCGTCGTCCACGACCGGGATGAACCGCCACTTGTCGAACGCGGTGCACGGGTGCGACAGCCCGAAGCGGAGCAGGTCGCCGACGGCCGGCGAGCCGCCGGTCACGTACGTGTGGTGGTCGTTCATCTTCGTCACGGTCAGCCCCTCGGCCGTCGGCAGTCCCTCGTCGAAGGGCGCGTCCCGCTTGCCCATGCCCACGATGGCCAGGCCCGGCTCCGGAGTGGACAGCACCTGCGCCCAGATCTCCAGCGCCGCCGCCAGCGCGCCGTCGTCCGGCTCCCGGTTGAACGGCGTGCGCTCGCGGTAGAAGCCGTCGTCGTGGGTCACCGACGCACCGCTGCGCAGCACCGCCCGGACCCGGTGGCCGTCCAGCCACTGGCCCTCCAGCGCCTTGACCACCCGGTCGAACCAGGCGCTGCCGCCGGCCGAGACCAGCACCTCGTCGCCGAGCAGCCCCTCGATCGCCCGGACCGACTCGACCAGCGTCGCCAGGAACGCGTCCACCGCCTCGACGTCGGGCAGCGCGCCCTCGTAGCCGGTGACCCCGAGCAGCGAGACCCCCGGCGCGGCGGCGGCCGCGCGGGCCACCGCGACGACCTCGGAGACGGTACGGCAGCCCGTGCGCCCACCCGCGAAGCCAAGCTCGACCAGCACCGGCAGCCCACCCGCGGCCGCCACCGCCTCGACCCCGGCCACCGAGTCGACCTGCAGGCACACCTCCCACCCCCCGGCCGACTCGGCGGCCAGCCAGCTCAGCGCGGCCGGGTCGAGCACCTCGTTGGCGATCAGCACCCGGGGCACCCCGAGCCGGCGCAGCACCAGGGCCTGGCTCGCGGTCGCCACGGTCATCGCCCACGCGCCGGCCGCCAGCTGGGCGTCCAGCAGCGTCGGCGCCATCGACGTCTTGGCGTGCGGGGCGAACGAGAAGCCGTACCGCTGCGCGTAGGCGGCCATCGTCGCGATGTTCGCCCGTACCGCAGAATCCCGGACCACCAGCAGCGGCCAGGTGAACGAGCCGTCGAACAGCCGGTGCCGGGCCGCGGCGAAGTCCCGCGTGGTCACCTCGCCGGCGGGCAGCCAGAAGCCCTTGGCGCGCCAGTCGATGAGCTCGTCAGGGATGTCGAGGGCCATGTCCGTCTCCTCAGCTTGACCGCGGCGGCGCTTTCGCGCACGCTACTACGGACCAATTACGAACCACCAGGTGCGAAAGCGGGGCGAGGCGTGCCGGCGGCAATGGTGATCGGCCTGGTGCTGCACGTCAGCCACCGCGCCCGCTTCTCCGAGGCGGCGCGCACGCTGACCGGGGTCACGTTCGCCTGGGCGGTCTACGAGCGCGAGGAGCAGATCCGCGAGCGGGTCGCCGGGCTGCTGCGCGACGAGCGGCTGGACGGGCTGCTGCTGGGCCTGGTCCCGTACGCCCGTTCCCGGGATCTGCTGCCGCCGGAGCTGCCGGTCGCGGTGACCCGGTCGGCCGCGCTCGATCTCGCGCTGGCCTGGTCCCGGGCCCGCGGCAACGGCTGGCCGGCCACCCCGGTCAGCATCGACACCTTCGCGCAGGAGGCGGTCGACGAGGTGGCCACCGCCCTGGAACTGGACCGGCAGGCGATCGCGTGCCTGCCGTTCGAGCCGGAGCAACCGATCGCCGACGTCGTCGCGTTCCACCGCGAACAGCTCGCCCGCACCGGCGCCGCCTACGTGATCAGCGTGCGTACCGGTGTCGCGGCCGCCCTCGACGGCAGCGTCGCGGTGCTGAACGCGCTGGCGACCCCCGGCACGATCCGCGCCGACCTGCACGAGCTGGCGCTGCGCATCCGGCACAAACGCGCCGACAACCTGCGTTTCGCCGCCGGGGTCTTCCTGATCACCAAGCCCGGGGAGAGCGCCGATCTCGACCGGGCCCGGGTCGGGTTGCTGCACCTGCTGCTCAACACGCCGGAGTTCGCCGACGCGTGGATCGACAACCGGGGGCGGCGCGGGGTCGTCGTCTTCGCGCACGCCGCGCTCTTCGAGGCGGTCACCCACCGGTGGGTCGGCCTGCCCGTGCTCGCCGAGGCCCGCGACGCCCTGGGGGTACGCGCGGTGGCGGGCTTCGGGCTGGGCGACTCGGCGCGACTCTGCGTGGCGCTGGCCGAGCGGGCCGCCGCCCGCGCCGAGCAGGACGCCGATCCGGGCGCGTACCTGATCTCCGACAACGGCATGATGATCGGCCCGATGGGCGCCACCGGGGTGCCGCTGGCCTACACCTACCGGGAGCACGGCGGCATCGAGGCGCTGGCCGGGCGGATCGGGCTGAGCCCGGCGACGCTGTCGCGGCTGGCGGCGATCGAGCGCGGCCTGGCCGGCCGGCCGGTCTCGCCCAGCGAGCTGGCCCGCTCGCTCGGCATCACCGACCCGAGCGGGCGGCGGCTGATCCGCAAGCTGAGCGAGTCCAACCTGGCCGTCGACGACGGCAGCTCCCAGATACACCGCAAGGGCCGCCCGACCCGCCTCTACCGCCTGGCGATCACCGCGGCCCTCGACGGTGCGCCATGACCTCCTCCCCATCTTCTCCGGTCCCCAGCCCGGAAGGGCCGAGCCGGAGCGGCATGGCCTACGACCTGCTGTTCACCGGTGGGGAGGTGCTCGGCGCCGGGCGCGCCGACCTGGCCGTGCGGGACGGACTCGTCGCCGCCGTGGGACCGGATCTCGCCGGGACCGCCCGGACGGTGGTGGATGTCGCCGGGCTGCTGATCACTCCCGGCCTGGTCGACCTGCACACCCACGTCGGCCCGGGCTACTGGGGCATCGAGCCCGACCCGATCGCCTGGCGCTCCGGCGTCACCACCTGGGTCGACGCCGGTTCGGCCGGGGCGTACACGCTGGCCGGGCTGCGGCGGGTCGCGGCCGGCACCGACGTGCGGGTGCCGGCGCTGCTCAACATCTCGGCGATCGGGCTGGCCGGGCGCACCGGCGAGGGCCGCGACCTGGCCACCTGCGACACCGCGCTGGCGATCGACACCGTGCGGGCGCACCGCGACCTGATCCACGGCATCAAGGTCCGCATCGACCGCGAGACCGTCGGCGACAACGGCGTCGAACCCCTGCGGCGCGGCCTGGCCGCGGCCGAGGCCTGCGGCGTCCCGGTCATGGTCCACATCGGTACGGCGCCACCGACGCTGGACGAGGTCCTCGACCTGCTGCGCCCCGGCGACATCGTGACGCACTGCGCCAGCGGCATCGCGGCTCCCCTGGGCCCGGCCGTGCACGCCGCCCGGGACCGCGGCGTGCTGCTCGACATCGGGCACGGCTCCGGCGGCTTCGCCTTCGACGTGCTCGAACGGCAGATCGCGGCGGGGCTGGCACCGGACACCGTCTCCACGGATCTGCACGCCCGCTCGCTGCACGGCCCGGTCTTCGACCTGCCCACCACGATGGCCAAACTGCTCGCCGTCGGGCTGCCCCTGGACGAGGTGCTGGCGGCGGCGACCGTACGGCCCGCCCGGGCCCTCGGGCTGCCCGGCGGGACGCTGGCCGTGGGCGCGCCGGCCGACCTGGCGGTGTTCCGGCTGGAAGAGGGCGCGTTCCCCCTGGTCGACGCCCACCGCCAGACCCGGCACGCGCCGCTGCGACTGGTCAACGAGGCGACGTACGTGGCAGGCCGCCGGATGATCCCGCGGGTCGGCCCGCCGGTACCGCCGTGGATCCCGCTCACCGACGTCCAGCGCGCCGCCCTCGCCCGGCGCGAGCGCGACCTGCGAACGCTGCTCACCGCGCCGCTGGTCGGCGCGGACGGCCTGGCCGACCAGTTCCCAAGACCGACACCGAGGAGTCCCTGATGCCCAAGCGCGCCATCATCACCGACCAGGCGGCGCCCGCCGGCGGCCCCTACTCGCACGCCGTCGTCGCCGGCGACACGATCTACCTGGCCGGCGCGGTCCCGATGCTGCCCGACGGCACCTGGGTGACGGGCAGCTTCGCCGAGCAGGCGCACGCGGCGTTCCGCAACCTGGCGGCCGTGGCGCAGGCCGCCGGCGCCAGCCTCGACCAGGCCGTCCGGATCGGCGTCTACCTGCGCGACTTCGACGACTTCGGCAAACTGAACGAGATCTACGCGCAATACATCAAGGGCGACAACCTGCCGGTACGCACGACGCTGCCGGTCCCGCTGGTCGGCTTCGACATCGAGATCGACGCCGTCCTCTACACCGCCTGACGCGCAACCACCCACTCCACGGCCCGGCGCACCGCCGCCCGCGACTCGTCGGTGTGATCGACGATGTCGAAGCTGTGGCGCCCGTCCGGCACCTCGACGATCTCCACCGCGACCCCCGCCGCCGCGGCCTTCGCCAGGAACGTGTCGACCCCGGGCACGAAGCCGGCATGCTCGCGACCCACTCGGGTAAGCAGGATCGGGGTGCCGCCGGCATGCTGGACAGCGGCGGCCGGGTCCACAAAACCGGGCCCGGCCACCATCCCCGGCAGCGCCGTCACCACCGGGTAGTTCAGCGCGATCCCCCGCAACCACGGCGCCGGGTCGCGCAGCCACTCCCCGGCGAGCATGCTGCCGCCGGAGAAGAACCACAGCACGACCCGGTCCGCGTCGGCGCGCGGATCGGCCCGGGCGGCCGTCACAGCGCCGGCGACCTGCGCCGCCGCCGCGACGTAATCCAGCACATAACCGTCCGGACCCGGCGCGATCGGCAACTGGTACGCAGGCACAACCGCGAGCAGGCCACGGGAGGCCAGCAGGGCGCCGTACCCCCGGAACAGCGGCCAGTCCCGGGGCGTCTCGGTCAGCCCGGGCGGCAACGGTCCACCATGGACAACCACGACGACCGGAAACGGCCCTTCACCGTCGGGCACATAGGTGTCCACTGTGTCTCTCCGCTCCGGCTCGCGGGCCGGCGGCGACAGAACGAACGGACGGAGATGCTCCGGAGTCTCAGCCATGACCACATTGTCCTGGACAGCGCGCAGGTCTGTTCACCATCAGGCGCTGAGACAATCGCCTACATCCGAAGCGCCCCGACACCGCCCACCGAGCCGGGCACTTGACAACAGGCCGCCCGCCAATCAAGCAGAAGACTCTTCAGTCCCCCGGCGTCCCAAGGTCTCCCGGGGACGCCCGGCGGCGGGCCGATTGGTACTGCTACGGCCTTTGTGCTCCGTTGCCGGCGGGTCCGCGGCCGGCGGGTCCGCAGCCGGCGGGTCCGCAGCCGGCGGGTCCGCAGCCGGCGGGTCCGCAGCCGGCGGGTCCGCAGCCGGCGGGTCCGCAGCCGGCGGGTCCGCAGCCGGCGGGTCCGCAGCCGGCGGGGGTGTTGGTGGTAGCTCCTTTGCTCTGCTTCCCGATAGGAAATACCGGGTGCGGGATGCGCGGGCTCTGCTTTTCGGTTGATGCCCTCGGCGTCAGCCGAGGACATCAACCGAGGGGTGTTTCCCATGGGGAAGCAGAGCAAAGGCAGTCGGTTGGGGCTATGTCGCCGGGCGGCGGGAGCCGGCGACGAGACCCGGCGACAAGACCCGGCGACAAGACCCGGCGACAAGACCCGGCGACAAGACCCGGCGACAAGACCCGGCGACAAGACCCGGCGACAAGACCCGGCGACAAGACCCGGCGACGGGAGCCGGCGACGGGAGCCGGCAATCGAGGCGGGCCTCGATCTGGCACCTGGCTCGCGGTCGGGGGCACAAACCGCCGTAGCAGTGTTGGTACGGACCACGCGGGTGCGCAGCGGTCGTAGACGTAACGGTATTTCCTGGCGTAGCGGGGTATCCCGTTCGTAGACGGCCTGTTCGGTGTGCCTCGCTTCGGCGGGCGGTTCCGCGTCGGTGCTCGGAGCTTGGAGACCTCCGGCGCTGAATGGCACGCCCTCCCTACCCCAGGTGATCAAGATGGCGGGCACGGGCAACCAGGATCTGTGACTCGGCGGTGCCCACGGTCTGATCATGTTGATCAGACCGTGGGCATGGCTTCGCTGTGGGTCGGCTCAGGCGAAGACGTCCTGCTGGTAGCGGCCCGTGGCCTCCAGCGAGCGCAGCCATTCGCCGGCCTGTTCGGCTGTCGCGCCGGTGTGCCGCCGGTAGATCGACGCCAGCTCGGCGCGGACCGCCGGGGCCATCCGGGCGCCGTCCCCGCAGAGGTAGATGTGCGCGTTCTGCTCCAGCAGCTCCCAGACCGCGTCGCCGTCGGCGGCCAGCGCCTCCTGGACGAAGCGGTGCGGGTGGTCCTCGACCGCCGAGAAGGCCAGCCGGAGGTCGATCACGCCGTCCGCCGCCCACTGTCGCATCTCGTCGCGGTAGAGCCAGTCGTGCTGCGGGTGGCGGCAGCCGTAGAAGAGTTTCGCCGGGCCTCGGCCGGGCTGGCCGGCGCGTTCCTGGAGGAATCCGCGCAGCGGGGCGAAGCCCGTGCCCGGCCCGATCAGGATCATCGGGGTGGCCGGGTCGGTCGGCGGGCGGAACGGCGGCGCGGGCACCCGGACGTGACCGAAGAACAGGTCGCCGGGCTGCAGCCGGGCCAGATACTGCGAGCACATTCCCCGGTAGCGACCCTGCCCCGCCAGCGCCGGGCCGTCGACCAGGCCGACCGTGAGGGTCACCTGGCGCGGGTCCGCCGCCGGGGACGATGAGATCGAGTAGAACCGCGGCCGGATCGTGCCGGACAGCTCGAGGAACACCCCGAACGGCAGCTCGATCGCCGGGAACCGCTCGAGCAGCCCCAGCACCGAGACCCGCTTGGCCAGGATCTCGTCCGCGTAGCTCCGCCGGGCCTCGTCGGTGTCCGCGGCCCACGCGGTGAGCTGGCGGGTGGTCCACGGGCAGCCGGTGTGCGCGGCGAGGGTGCCGAGCTGGCCGCGGGTGGCCGGCTCCTGCAGCTCGACGAACTCGGTGAGCAGCAGCTCCGCGGTCACCGGCACGCCGATCGGCAGCGACGTGCGGCGGTCGCCCTCCTGGGCCAGCCGGACCACCCGGTCGCGGGGCATCCGCAGGCAGCCCAGCGCCCAGGCGACCAGTTCGGGGTCGTTCTTCGCGTACACGGCCAGGTGGTCACCGGTCTGGTAGGTGACGCCCTCGGGCAGCAGGGCGGTCAGCGCCTTGACGCCCGGGCGCGGGGCCTCGCGGGTGAAGTCCCAGAGGCCGGTGGCGTCGGCGACCAGCTCGTCAACGGACAGGACGGTGATCGGGTGTGCCTGCGCGGAGACCACCGCCGGGCGCACCTGGTCCTCGCCGAGCACCTCGACCCGGTAGCGCTCCCCGGCCTCAGTCGCCGCCGTGGCTGTCCCGTACGCCTCGGCGAGCGCCGCCCACAGGCCGTCCAGCCAGGCCGTGGCCATGCCGTCGAAGTCGCCGGCCGCGTCCGTCTCCCCGCGCGCGACGACGGCCGTCGCGCCCGCCCCCGCCAGCGCCGCCTCGACCCGCTTCGGGAATTCCTGGTAGGTGGCCCACTGGGTGTTGCCGTTGCCGAGGACCGCATACCGCACGCCGCTCAGCGTGCCGGGCGGGATCGTCAGGGCGTCGAAGCGCTGCGCGTTGTCCGGGGCCTTGCCGTTGTAGCTGGCGGTGACCACGGCGAGCAGGCCGTCGGTGGGCAGGCCGGCGGCCAGATCATCAGCTAGGTCGTCCAGCGTCCGCACGGTGACGTCGAAGCCGGACCGGCGGGCCCGCTCGGCGAGCTGCTGGGCGAGGTCCTCGGAGGTGCCCAGGTTCGAGCCGTACGCGACGCTGAGCCGTACCCCGGTGGCCTTGAGGTCCGCCGCCGCGGCCGTGACCGGCGCGGTCTCCGGCAGCGCGACGACCAGCCGCTCGTGGGCCTGCCGGGGCCGCACCCGCAGGGTGAGGCCCTCCGGCTTGATGGTCAGGGTCTGCTTGATGGTCAGCTGGTGACCCCGGGGATCGGAGATCGCGAACCGCTGCAGGATCAGCGCCAGCGCCAGGCGGGCCTCGGTGAGCGCGAACTGGCGGCCGATGCAGGCCCGCTCGCCGTTGCCGAACGGCTTGTACGCGTGCGGGTGCTGCGCCGCCTTGCGCTCGGGCAGCCAGCGGTCGATGTCGAAGGTCTCCGGGTCGTCCCAGGCCGCCGGGTTGGTGTGCAGCGGCCGCATCAGCACCGCCACCTTCTGTCCGGCCGCGATGGCGTACCGGCCGCCCAGGACGGTGTCCTCGCGGGCCATCAGGCCGATCCCCGGGATCGGCGAGAGCAGCCGCAGCGTCTCGTCGAGGATGCGCGGGATGACGTCCAGCTTCATGATCGTGTCGTAGGTCGGCACCGTGTCGCCCGGCAGCATCCGGTCCACTTCGGCGTATGCCTGGGCCAGCACGTGCGGGTTGCGCAGCAGCAGGTGCAGCGCGAACGACAGGGTGCCGCTGGTGGTCTCGTGCCCGGCGATCAGGAAGGTCAGCACCTGGTTGCGGATGTTCTCGTCGGACAGCGTGCCGCCGGTGACCGGGTCGGCCGCCGCCAGCATCAGCCCGAGCAGGTCCTGGGACTTCTCGCCGGAGGCGCGGCGGGCCCGGATCACCTCGTCGACCAGCTCCTGCATGCCGGCGATGTCGGCGCGGTAGGCGGCGTCGGCCCGGCGCTTGAGGCCGGTGACCGCGGGCAGCTGCCGGGTCCGGTTCATCGCCTCGGTCAGGGCCCGGCCCATCGCCTGCAGGAACGGGTGCAGCTCCGGCTGCTCGAACGACCGGAACGCGTGCCCGAAGCCGGTCAGCGCGATGGTGTCCAGGGTCAGCCGGGTCATGTCGTCGGTGACGTCCACCTCGGTCCGCTGCTCCCAGGCCGCGACCAGGTCCTCGGCGACCTGCAGGAACTGCGGGAAGTAGGCCTTCATGGACCGCTGGCTGAACGCGGGCAGCAGGATCCGGTGCGCCTGGCCCCAGCTCTCCTCGCCGTCGCGGGCGGTGAACAGCCCGTCCCCGGCGAAGTCGCGCACGTGCGCGAGCGGCGGGTCGATCGGCTTGTAGAAGCGCGCCTCGTCGCAGACCTCGGCCACCAGGTCCGGGTGGTACACCAGCACGACGTGCCGGCCGGCCAGGTTGAGCTTGAAGATGCCGTCCGGGTGCCGGGCCGCGAGGTCGACGAAGTATCGGTACGTGCCCTCGACCGGGACCTGCAGTCCATTGCCGACGACCGGCAGCCCGCGCGGGGCGGGAATCGGGTGGGACATGCGAAGCTCCTCCTCAGCCATACGGTGTACGGCTGCTACCGTACGGCGTATGGCTGAGCCCGCAAGGCCGCGAGACGCACGTCTCACGAGGGACACCATCCTCGCGGCGGCGCTGAGAATCGTCGATGCGGACGGTGTCGAGGCGTTGAGCATGCGCAAACTCGCCGCCGACCTCGGCGTCAACCCGATGTCGCTCTACCACCACGTGGCGAACAAGGCGGCGCTGCTCGACGGGCTCATCGAGCTGGTCGCCGACGGCGCCCGCCAGGTGCACGTCGGACCCGGCACCTGGCAGGAGCAGTTGCACCGGCTCGCGTACGAGTTCCGCACGCTGAGCCTCGCGCACCGCAACCTCATCCGGTACGCGTTCACCACCGACGACTTCATCCAGCGCGACGGTCCGATGTGGCACGCGCTCTGCACGATCCTGCGCTCGGCCGGCCTGGACGCCGACGAGGTGCCCCGGGTCGGCGCGGTGCTGGCGGCCATGGTCGGCGGGCTGCTGTTCACCGAGGTCAACGGGACCATGCGGCGGCTCGTCGGCGGGGGTTCGGGCGGGGAGTCCGACGACACCGGCTTCTCGCTCGCGGTCTGGCTGCTGATCGACGGCGTGGCCGCCCGCCGATGAGGCGCCGCCCGTGGTCTGATCAGGTTGATCAAGCCCGCGGTCCCGGGTAACACGTCGGTAACGTCGGGCTGCGAGCATCGCTTGGCGATCAGGGAGGTCCGCTTGTTCCTCAGCCAGCACGAGCAGGAACGCCTGCTCATCCACGTCGCGGCGGACGTCGCCCGGCGCCGGCGGGAGCGTGGCCTGCGCCTCAACCATCCCGAGGCGACCGCGATCATCACCGCCTTCCTGCTGGAGGGCGCGCGCGACGGGCGGACCGTCGCCGAGCTCATGGACGCCGGCCGGCGGGTGCTCACCCGGGCGGACGTCATGGACGGCGTGCCGGAGATGCTGGCCGAGGTGCAGGTCGAGGCGACCTTCCCGGACGGCACCAAGCTCGTCACCGTGCACGGGCCGATCTCGTGATTCCGGGCGAGATCATCGCCGGGGACGGCGACATCACGATCAACGCGGGGCGGCCGGTGCTCGCGCTGACCGTGCGCAACACCGGCGACCGGCCCGTGCAGGTCGGTTCGCACTACCACTTCGCCGAGTCCAACGCGGCCCTCGACTTCGACCGCGACGCCGCCTGGGGACACCGGCTGGCCGTGCCCGCGGGCACCTCGGTCCGCTTCGAGCCGGGCCTGCCCCGCGACGTCGAGCTGATCCCGTTCACCGGCAATCGCATCGTGCCTGGCCTGCGCGGCCTGGCCGGCGGCCCGCTGGACAAGACCCCGGAGCCGGCGCCCGCGGACCCCGCGGACATCGAGCCCGCCGGTTCCCTCGACGAGGACACCGGCGAAGACCTGCCGTCGAACGGGAGCCCCCGGTGATCAGAACCATCGAGCAGAGGCCGCTGGTGCCCCGCGGCCTCGGCGAGCACAGCGAGGCTACGGCGTGACCACTCTGGACCGCGGCCGCTACGCCGCCCTCTACGGCCCCACCGCCGGCGACCGGATCCGGCTCGCCGACACCAACCTGCTGATCGAGGTCGAGGAGGACCGCAGCGCCGGACCGCAGCCGGGCGACGAGGTCGTCTTCGGCGGCGGCAAGGTGATCCGCGAGTCGATGGGCCAGTCCCGCGCCACCCGCTCGGAGGGCAGCCCGGACACGGTGATCACCGGCGCGGTCGTGCTCGACCACTGGGGCATCGTCAAGGCCGACGTCGGCATCCGCGACGGCCGGATCGTCGCGCTCGGCAAGGCCGGCAACCCCGACACGATGGACGGGGTCCACCCGGACCTGGTGATCGGGCCCGGCACCGAGATCATCGCCGGCAACGGCAAGATCCTGACCGCCGGCGCGATCGACAGCCACGTCCACCTGATCAGCCCGACCATTCTCGACACGGCGCTGGCCAGCGGCATCACCACGATCATCGGTGGCGGCACCGGACCGGCCGAGGGCACCAAGGCCACCACGGTCACCCCGAACTCCTGGCACCTGGCCCGGATGCTCGAAGCCCTGGACCAGTGGCCGATCAACGTGCTGCTGCTCGGCAAGGGCAACACGATGTCCCAGGAATCCATGTGGGAGCAGCTGCGCGGCGGCGCGGGCGGCTTCAAGCTGCACGAGGACTGGGGCACCACGCCGGCGGTCATCGACGCCGCGCTGCGGGTCGCCGACGCCTCCGGGGTGCAGGTCAACATCCACACCGACACGCTCAACGAGGCCGGCTTCGTCGAGGAGACCCTGCGGGCGATCGCCGGGCGGTCGATCCACGCGTACCACACCGAGGGCGCCGGCGGCGGGCACGCGCCCGACATCATCACGGTCGCCGGGCACCCCAACGTGCTGCCGTCGTCGACGAACCCGACCCGGCCCTACACCCGCAACACCCTCAGCGAGCACCTGGACATGCTGATGGTCTGCCACCACCTGAACTCCTCGGTGCCCGAGGACCTGGCGTTCGCGGAGAGCCGGATCCGGCCGTCCACGATGGCGGCCGAGGACCTGCTGCACGATCTCGGCGCGATCTCGATGATCGGCTCCGACTCCCAGGCGATGGGCCGCGTCGGCGAAGTGGTCATGCGCACCTGGCAGACCGCCCACGTGATGAAGGCGCGCCGCGGCGCGCTGCCGGGCGACGGCCCGGCGGACAACCTGCGGACGAAACGGTACGTGGCCAAGTACACGATCTGCCCCGCGGTCGCGCACGGCATGGCCGAGCAGGTGGGTTCGGTCGAGCCGGGCAAGCTGGCCGACCTGGTCCTGTGGGACCCGGCGTTCTTCGGCGTCCGGCCCGCCCTGGTGATCAAGGGCGGCATGATCGCATCGGCGCAGATGGGCGACGCGAACGCCTCGATTCCGACGCCCCAGCCGATGCTGCCCCGACCGATGTTCGGCGCCTACGGGATCGTGCCGGCGGTGACCTCGGTGGCGTTCGTGGCGCCCGCGGCGATCGACGCCCTGCTGGGCGACCGGATCGGGGTCAAGCGGGCGCTGGTGCCGGTGACCGACACCCGCTCGGTCGGCAAGGCGGACCTGCCGCTCAACGACGCGCTGCCGCGCATCGAGGTGGAGCCGGACACGTTCACGGTCCGCATCGACGGCGAGGTGGTCGAGCCGGACCCGGTGACCGAGCTGCCGATGGCCCAGCGCTACTTCCTGTTCTGATGCCCGCCTTCGCCGTCGGACTCTCGCCCGCCCCGCAGCGGCCGACAGCCGAAAGCGGCCCGGCGTGAGTCTGGCGACGCTGCTGGTGCTGGCCGACGGGCGGCTGCCGGCCGGTGGGCACGCGCATTCCGGTGGACTGGAGGCCGCGGTCGCCGCCGGGCGGGTGCGTGAGGTCGCCGACGTGGGAGGCTTCCTGCGCGGCCGGTTGCACACCACGGGCTTCGTCTCCGCTGCCTTCGCCGCCAGCGCCTGTGCGCGTACCGGAAAATGTTTTGATCTTGATCTGGGGTTGGATGCCCGGACGCCCTCGCCGGCGTTGCGGCGGGCCTCGCGGGCGCAGGGCCGTGCGTTGCTGCGCGCCGGGCGGGCGATGTGGCCGGTGCCGGCGATCGGCCGCGAGCCGCACCACCCGGTCGTGCTCGGGGCGCTGGCCGCCGCGGCCGGGCTGGGGCCGCTCGAGGCCGCGGTCGCCGCGGCGCACGGGGCCGTGAGCGGTCCGGCCAGCGCGGCCGTGCGGCTGCTCGGCCTGGACCCCTACGCGGTGCACGCCCTGCTCGCCGGGCTGGCTCCCGAGATCGACCGGATCGCGGCGGACGCCGCGGCCCGCACAGACGACCCGGTCGACGCGCTGCCGGCCGCGGGTGCCCCATTGCTCGACATCGGCGCCGAGCTCCACGCCACCTGGGAGGTGCGTCTCTTTGCATCCTGAACCGCGTCCTGAACCGCATCCTGAACTGCATGATCACGGCCCCGACGAGGTGCCGCACACCCACCCCGACCCCGGCGTCGACCCGCACGCCCCGCTGCACGCCGGCGCCCGGGCGCTGCGGATCGGCATCGGCGGGCCGGTCGGTTCCGGCAAGACCGCGCTGGTCGCGGCGCTGTGCCGGGCGCTGGGCGCGGAGCTGCGGCTGGCCGTGGTGACCAATGACATCTACACCACCGAGGATGCCGACTTTCTGCTGCGCAACGGCGTGCTGCCGGCGGAACGGATCCGCGCGGTGGAGACCGGCTGCTGCCCGCACACCGCGATCCGCGACGACATCTCCGCCAACCTCGACGCGGTCGAGGACCTGGAGGCGACCCTCGGCCCGCTGGACCTGGTGCTGGTGGAGAGCGGCGGCGACAACCTGACCGCCACCTTCAGCAAGGGGCTGATCGACCGGCAGATCTTCGTGGTGGACGTGGCCGGCGGCGACAAGGTGCCGCGCAAGGGCGGCCCGGGCGTGACCGCCGCCGACCTGCTGGTGATCAACAAGACGGACCTGGCGCCGCTGGTCGGCGCCGACCTGTCGGTGATGGAGCGGGACGCCGCGGCCCGGCGGGGCGAGCTGCCGACCGTGTTCCTGTCGCTGGTGCGGGACAAGGCCGCGACACCGGTGGCGGACTGGGTCCGCGCGCTGGTCGCGGCCCGGGTCCCGGCGGCCTGATGCCGGGCTCCGGCCTGATGCCGGGCCGGCTCAGGCAAGGCGCCGGACCCATTCCGGGCGTCGCGCTCAGGCAAGGCGCCGGACCCACTCCAGGCGCCGGACCCATTCCGGGCGTCGGGCTCACGCCGGGCGTCGGGCCGGTGTGGGTGGTGGGTTGATGCGGGCCGAGGCGCGGATCGTCGCCGAGGTCGACGGGCGGGGCGGCACCCGGCTCGCGGTGCTGCGGGGCGAGTCGCCGCTGCTGCTGCGGCGCACCGGGCCGCGCGTCGCGGGTGACGTCACCGTGCATCTCGTCGGTGGTGCCGCCGGGCCGCTGCGGGGCGATGACCTGCGGCTGGACATCGAGGTCGGGCCGGGTGCGCGGCTGGCCGTGCGCAGCGTCGCCGCGCAGCTCGCGCTGCCCGGCCGGCCGGGTGCGCCCGCTTCGCGGCTGGAGATCCGGGCGAGCGTCGCGGCCGGCGCGGCGCTGCGCTGGCTGCCCGAGCCGCTGATCGCGGCGGCCGGTTGCGACCACCTGGCGGTCACCCACGTCGAGGTCGCCGCCGGCGGCACGCTGCTCTGGCGTGACGACCTGGTCTGCGGCCGGCACGACGAGCCGTCCGGCGACGTGCACACCGACCTCACCATCCGGTACGCCGGCAGCACCCTCTACCGCCACCAGCTGACAGTCGGCCCGCGTGGGCCGGGCTGGTCGGGTGCCGCGGTGCTCGGTGGCGGCCGGGCCGTTGGTTCCCTCGTGCTGGCCGGCCCGGATCTGCCCGACGCGATGCTGCCCGGCGGGGACTCGGCGTTGATGCCGCTCGCCGGGCCGGGCATGCTGGCCAGCGCCGTCGGCCTGGACATCCGCCAGGTGCGCGCGGCCCTGGATCCGCTCTGCGCCGAGCTCGCACCCCGCGATCTTGGCACCCACGAACCGCTGGGTACCAAGATCGACAGGAGGGGAAAGACCGCCGGTCAGGCGGCGACCGCGATGGGCACGCCGTGACTGTCGGTCAGCGCCAGCCGGGTCCGCAGGTTGCCCTGCTCGGCGACCCGGGCGAAGTACTCGGTCCGCCGTCGCTGCAGACACCCCTTGCGGGTCCGCGGCCCGCCGGCCGCGACGGTGAGCAGCTCCGGTGCCAGCGAACTGTTCAGTCCCTCCCGAAGCAGGCGCAGCGCCTCGGTCCGCAGTTGCGAGATCCTCGACTCGGTGACCCCGAGCTCAGCGGCCACGTCGCTCAGCGGCTGTTCCTGCAGGAAGGACTGGGTGACCACCAGGCGCAGCCGCTCGGGCAGGGCCTGGATGGCCTGGTGCAGGTAGCCCAGGCGCTCCCGCTTGAGCAGCAGGTCCTCGGGCCCCTCGGACAGTTCCGGGACCATCTCCTCGGCCGCCCCGGTGGGGAAGCCCTGCAGGCTGAGCAGCGCGGCCTTCTGCACGTCGTCCTCGACGCTGGCCAGTTCGGCGACGCCGATGCCGAGCACCTCGGCGACCTCGGCCTCGGACGGGGTCCGGCCGAGCGCGGCGGTGAGTTCCTGACGGGCGGTCGCCGTCCGGCGGGCCCGGGCCCGGACGGATCTGCTGGCCCAGTCCTGGCCACGCAGCTCGTCCAGTAGCGCACCGCGGATCCGGACCGCGGCGAAACGGTGGAACGGAATTCCCCGGCTCACGTCGAAGGAGCGCGCGGCGCCGAGCAGTGCGGCGAATCCGGCGGATGACAGATCATCGGCGTGAACGTGGCCGGGTACGCGGTTGAGTAGTTCCCGAACCAGATGACCCACCATCGGCATGTGTTCGCGGACCAGGTCCTCGAGGTCGCGCGCGGACGGCGCGTCGTGGACGATGCCGACGGTGGCGGGGAGTTCGGTCGTCACGGTCACGTGTTCCTCCTCGCTCATACAAGCCGGCGGGTGAACCGGCTGATGAGGAGAACACTTATGGCCGAAAGGTGCAGTGGAGGCCGAACTCGGTTGCTTTTAAGGTGTTTTTTGCGAAAAAGGCTCAGCTATCGGCGGAGCTCCCCCTGGGGACGCCCTCAGCTGGCGAAGTGCGGGCGGCGCGGAGCGGCCAGCATGGTCAGCTCCTGGCGCACCCAGTTCATCCGGCGCACGGCCGCCTCCGGGTGGTCCCCGAACTCCTCCGCGACGCCGGCCGCGCAGCCGTCGCTGCCGTGGCGCAGCAGCATGGCGGTGACGGTCTCCTCGACGATCTGCCGAGTCGGGCACTCGGACGGCTGCAGATAGGAGACGAACAACGCCTCCGCTGCCAGGTCCTGGACGGTGCTGATCATGTCGAACTCCCCGATGTGTGACTACTTGCCCTGGTTCCAGCTAACGCTCACGCCGGTGCCGACCGGAACCGCTCAGGTTGCAGACCGGTATCAGTCATCTTCCCCGTGGGCGGGGACCCGGCCCGACGGCACGCCGGTGCCCTTCGTGCCGATTTCGACCCGATCGGCTCCCAGCGCGCGGTGGCGGATCCCCGCGGGCATCGTGGGTGCCTACCGGGCCAATTCCGACACTACGCGCAGCTCGGGCGGCCGACCGGCACTCCGGTCGACCGCCCGAGGATCACGCTTGTCGGATATCAGCCAGGGATGGGCGGCGGCACCGGGTCGACGGGGGCGTCCGCCGGATCCGTGAAGGTGTCCGGCGTCGGGGGCGAGACGGACGGCGTCGCCGACGGGCTCGCCGACGAACTCGACGAGGTATTGAGCGGCGGCGGGGACGGGTCCACAACACCGTCTCCGTCGTCGTCACCGGGATCGACGACGACCGCCGGTGTCGAACTCGACGTCGGGCGGCTCGTCGGGGGCGTCGAGTTGTTGACCGGGACCGGAACCGCGACGCCGCTCGGGTTGATCGAGATGCCCGGGATCGGGGAATCCTTGGTCGGCACCGGGCCGAGCCGCACCGTGCCGTTGGTGAGGTGCTCGACCGGCTGGGACGGCGCACCGGGCGCCGGCGAGACGAACGTCTGGCAGGTCTGCCCGCCGAGCTCGAAGACCATCGGGGCGGCGTTGCTGTCCTTGTACCGGCCGGTGAACTGCACCGTCTCGGTCTGCTGCGGGCTCAGCACCTTCCGGGACTGCACGGTGACACCACGGCCCTGCTGATCCAGCTTGAGCTTGCCGTTGCCCGACACGACCTGGTCGCCGGGCATGACGAACCAGAGCTTCCAGTCCTTGATCGCCGAGGTGTCCCGGTTGGCGATCGTGATCGCCGCCCGGAACTTGTTGTTCGCCTCGGACCAGACGGCGTAGCTGACCACGCACTTACTCGAACCGGTCAGCGCGGTGGACTGCGGCCCCGCGTTCGTGGTCTTCGCCGCGTCGTTGCGGGAAAGCGCGGCCACCGCCACGCCGGCGATCAGGACCGCACCGACCACCGAACCGGACACGATGAGCAGCCGGCGCACCTGGATGGTGCCACCGTGCCGGCCGGGACCCGAACCGCCGGTGGCCGCCGCGCCGGGCCAGCTCTGGTGCGGCGGAGCGCCGCCGCCGGACCGTGCCGACGGCACCTCCGGGCCGTCGGCGTGACCCGGGGGCCGGGGCGTGCCGTCCGCACCGAAGGCGGGGCGCAGCGCCGGACCCCCCGGAGCCGAGGACGCGCCGGCCGGCCGCATCGGCGCGGCGGCGGCCGAGCCGACCGCGGACATCGGTGGCACGGCACCGAAACGACTGTTGCGCCCGCCCCGCTGCGGCGGGGACGAGACCGGGCCGACGGCCGCCTCGACCTCGGCGACGGAGACCTGCGGCGGGACCGGGGCTCCGGCCGGGGCCGGTGACACCGGCGCCTCGGCGGCGGACGTGGGCACGGCCGCGACACCACGCCCGGGGGCGGCGGGCGGCACCTGGGCGAGGCCCGGACGGACCCGGCCGTAACCGTCGGTGTTCTGCCGGGTCGACGGCAGGATCGTGGTGTCCTCGCCGTTGTCGGCCCAGTCGGGCACGAAGGCCCGGGCGGCCGGCACCCCGGCCGACACCGTGCCGAGCACGTGCGCCAGTTCGGCACTGGAGGGACGGTCGGAGGGCCGCTTCTCCAGGCAGCGGGCGATCAGCGCGGAGACCGCGCTGGGCAGGCCCTCGACGGCCGGGAGCGGCTCGGGCTCGGTGTACTGGTGGGCGCGCAGCAGGGCGGTGGTGGTGCCGACGTCCCAGGGGAGCTGGCCGATCAGGGTGCGGTAGATCAGCAGGCCGACCGCGTAGACGTCGGTGGCCGGGCTGACCTGGCCGCCCTCGAGCCGCTCGGGCGCGAGGTAGGCCGGCGTGCCGAGCAGGCTGCCGTCCGGGTCGATGTCGTTCTCGCCGATCAGGGCGGAGATGCCGAAGTCGACGACCTTGGCGCCCGACGGCGTGAGCATGACGTTGGCCGGGGTCACGTCGCGGTGCACGATGCCCCGGGCGTGCGCGGCGGCCAGGGCCGCCGCGACCTCGGCGGCGATCCCGACGGCCGCCGGCCACGGGAGCCGGCGCGAGCGGGCCAGGACGGCGGCCAGGGACTCGCCGTCGACGAGCTCCATCACCACGTACGGCACGGGCTCACCGTCGACGGTGGTCGCCTCGCCGTAGTCGTAGACGTTGGTGATGTGCGGGTGGCTCAGCCGCGCGGCGGCCTGTGCCTCCGCGCGGAGGCGGCGCCGGAACGATGGATCGGTGCTCGTCGAGGGCGGCAGGACCTTCACGGCCACCTGCCGGCCGAGCACTTCGTCGAACCCTCGCCAGACCACTGACATCCCGCCGGCACCGAGTCGCTCGACCAACCGGTAGCGACCGGCCAGCAGACTCGAACCGGGCAGGTCCGTCGTGCTCATGTGCCCCCACATGCGCGATCGGAAGAAACATCAGAACAGCACCGCCATGCTTCCTGATGCCGGGGCGGCTTACGGCCCGCCGTTGGACCGAGCATTCCCCATCGACGGCGTGGATGTTAGCGGACGATCGGCCCATGTATCGACTCCTCGCCACCCCGGTGACCTGCACGTCGTCACCCTGTGTTCCCTGCCGTGCGCCTGCGGTGCGCAGGTGATCGTTTCGAAAGATTGCCTGGTCAGCGCTGTATAGATGATCATCAGAAACAACACTGGGGGGTTATGACCGCTTCGTCGGAACTTGCGACAGGGCACCGATTTCGGGACATCCGCAACGGATTCTGCACGTGCAGTCGCTCTTGCATCACACAAAGAGACATTGGATCATTTGCGAATCACTCTCATCTATACCGTGCGTGATGATTGCCGCAGGGCAATGACCTGGGCCACCCCGGCCGATCGGCTGATTTCTCGGTCCGATCATTCCTAGTTACCGCAACCCACCCATATTGCTGACAAATCACCCGATCCAGCGACTCGGCTACGAGGATGCGGCAGCGCCGGCGGGCCGGACGGCACCCGGCGGGACCTGCCCCACGCGGGCCGGGTGCGCCGGCAGCCGCCCGGCGTGCACCACGGCCGAGTCGGCCGGTACGGCGCCCAGCTCGGTGAGCAGGTCCAGCATCGGGCCCAGCCGCTCGTAGAGCACCAGCACCACGTCGCCGGGCGCGGCCAGCCGCACCGCCGCCTCGACCGCCGCCCGGTAGCCGGACACCCGGACGGCCCGCAGCAGCGGGCGGCGGGCGCGCATCTCGCGTTCCACCAGGGCGGACACCTCCCCCGGCTCCCGGCCACGCAGATCCTCGTCGTCGTAGAGCACGGCCCGGGTGACCCCGTCCGCGAGCACCTGGGCCGAGGCGGCCAGCAGATCGTCGCGGCGGTCGCCGGGCAGCGTGACCGCGGCCAGGCAGCGCTGCGGCCCCCAGACCCGGTGCAGGGTACGCAGCACCGTCGCGATCGCCGCCGGGTTGTGGGCGTAGTCGACGAACAAGTTCACCTCGCCCAGGCGCAGCAGCGTCGCGCGGCCCGGGTTGTCCACCCGCGGCTCGAAGTCGGCCAGCCGCTCGGCGACCACGTCCGGCGAGGCGCCGAGGGCCCGTGCGGCGGCGGCCGCGGCGAGCGCGTTGACGGCCGCGTACGGCGCCGCTCCCCCGAACGCCCCGGGCACGTCGGCGGCCCGCAGCAGCGGTGTGCGCCGGCCGCCGGTGGCCTGCACCAGCCAGCCGTCCTGCAGCACGTACGCCGTACCGCCGCGGCCCAGGTGCTCGGCCAGCACCGGCTGGCCGGTGTCGGTGCCGAACCAGACGACGCGCTTGCGGTCGGCGCGGACCCGGGGCCGCTCGGCGATGCTGCGCACCCACGGGTCGTCGGCGTTGAGCACCAGGGTGCCGCCGTCGCGGACCCGCTCGGCGATCAGCGCCTTCACGTGTGCCAGATCCTCGATCGAGGTGAGACCGTCCTGGCCCAGGTGGTCGGCGGTGATGTTGGTGATCACGCCGACGTCGGTCCAGTCGTACCCGAGGCCGCGGCGCAGCGTGCCGCCCCGCGCGGTCTCCAGGACCGCCGCCTGCACCCCCGGGTCGCCGAGCACCATCTGCGCCGAACGCGGCCCGGTGGCGTCGCCGACATGCACGGTGCGGCCGTCGATCGCCACCCCCTCGGTGCACGCCACGCCGACCCGCAGCCCGGTGCCGGCGAGCAGATGAGCGGTCAGCCGGGTCACCGTGGTCTTGCCGTTGGTGCCGGTCACCGCCACGGTCGGGATCCGCCCGTCGGACCCGCAGGGGAACATGGCCCGCACGATCGCGTCCCCGACGTCGCGGGAGCGCCCGCGCACCGGCGCGAGGTGCATCCGCAGCCCGGGTACGGCGTTGACCTCGATCACCCCGGCGGTGAGCCGGTCGGGATCGCCGGTCGGCGGCAGCGGCGCGGCGATGTCGGCCAGCCGCAGGTCGATGCCCGCGATGTCGAGCCCGACCAGGGCCGCGACGCGCAGGCAGAGCCGGGTCACGTCGGGGTGCACCCGGTCGGTGACGTCGCTGCCGGTGCCGCCGGTGGACAGGTTGGCGTTGTCGCGCAGCCACACCCGCAGCCCGGCCGGCGGCACGCTGTCCGGCGTCCGCTGCTGGCGGTCCAGCACGGCCAGCGCGTTGGCGTCGAGGTCGATGCGGGTCAGCACCCGGGCGTGCCCGACGCCCCGGCGCGGGTCGGCGTTGGTCCGCGCGACCAACTCGGCGACCGTGCTCTGCCCGTCACCGACCACGTGCGCCGCGACCCGCTCGGCGGCGGCCGCGACCTCGCCCGCCACGATCAGCACCCGGTAGTCGCGGCCGGCGAGCTGCCGTTCGACCACGACGTCGCCGCCCGCGGCCGCGTACGCCTGCTCCACCTCCGCCGCGGTGCGCAGGTTGAGGACGACGTGCTCGCCCTGGCTGCCCTGCCGGGGCTTGACCACCACCGGCGCGCCCAGCGTGGTCAGCAGCCGTACCGCCTGCGCCGCGGTCCGCGCCGCGCCGCCGGGCGCGATCGGCACCCCGGCGTCCTCCAGCAGCCGCCGGGTGATCTGTTTGTCCGCCACGATGTCGACACCGACCCCGCTGGTCCGGTCGGTCATCGCCGCCCAGGCGAGCCGCCGGCGGGTGCCCCAACCGAGGCGCAGCAGGCTGAGGTCGCCGTAGCGCTCGACCGGGATGCCCCGGCGCCGGGCCGCGGCGATGATCGACCGGGTGCTCGGCCCGGTGGCCTCGCGCTCGGCGAGCTCGCTCAGCGCGGCCAGGCGTTCGGTGAGGACGGTGCCGGGCACGGTCTCGCCGGCGGCGACCGAGGCGACCAGCTCGACGGCGGTCTCCAGCAGCTCGTCCGGCAGGGTGGAGTCCGGCGACTCGTCGCCCGGGCATTCCAGGATCAGGTCGTAGAGGCCGGGCTCGCCGGCGGTGACCGTACGGCCGAAGCTGACGTCCCGCCCGATCCGCTGGGACAGCTCGATGGTGACGTGCTCGGTGACGTGGCCGAAGTAGGTGCCGCCGCGCATCCGGCTGACGAAGCCGCCGGGCGACCCGGCCGCGCAGTGGTGCTCGGCGAGGCCGGGCAGCGCGCGCAGGATCCGCTCGGTGAAGCCCGCGACGTCGCTGGTCTCGCGGCCGGCCAGCTCGTCGAGGCGGACCCGGGCCACGATCGCGGGCCGGGACAGGTGGACGTTGGGTCCGCGCAACCGGCGGATGCTGAGGATCTTCATGCGGCCAGCTCCCGTTCCCCGGCGACCCCGTCGACGATCGAGGGGCGGCGGCCGGACAGTTCGAACCTGCACCCGGCAGGAAGCACGTGCACCCGCGCCCCGGTGAGCGCGATCGGCCCCTCGGCCGGCACCCGGATGTCCGCGGCCGCGCCGGCGTCGACGACAGTGACCGCGCCGGTGCCCAGCACCTCGAAGCTGTCGCCCTCGGCGAGGATCGCGGTGTTCTCGTCGATGCCGAGGCCGAGCTCGTGCGGGTAGCGGGCGACGGCGCTGAGCAGCCGGTTGAGCCGGCCCCGCTCGGCGAAGTGCATGTCGATCAGCACTCCCGGCAGGAATTCCAGGCCGGGGCCGGTCCGCACGCCCGCCCGGGTGACCCCGGGGCCCTCGCCGCCGATGATCATCGTGCCGGACATCATCGCGGCGCCGGCGCTGGTGCCGCCGAGCACGATCGTCCCGGCCCGCACCAGCCGCTGCAGCGCCGAGTCGGTCCGGGTGCCACCGAGCACGGTGGTGATCCGCAGCTGGTCGCCGCCGGTGAAGAAGACCCCGGTCGCGGTCGCGAGCACCTCGTCCACGGTCGCCGCGTTGGCCTGGGCCCGGTTCTCCAGCCGCAGCGCCCGGACCCGGCCCGCGCCGAGGCGGGTGAACAGGGCGGCGTACTCGGCCTCCAGCACCGCCGGCTCGGCGCTCGCGGTGGCGATGACGATCAGCTCGGCGGCGGCGCCACCGGCCAGGTCGACGAAGCGGCGCAGGATCTCGCCGCCGCCGGGGCCGGAGCGTTCGGCGCCACCGATGACGAGCAGCCGGGAGTGCCGGGGATGATCGACGAGTGCCACGCCGCGCCTCCTGAACGGCCGCACCCGAAGCTCCGGCGGCCTACCAATGAGGCTAAACGGAACAATCCCGAAACATCCGGCTAATCCGGGGAGTCGGCGGGCAGTAGATGCGTCACGGCCGGCGGCCCGTCGGCCAGCGCCCAGGCCTTCTGCTCCTCCTGCTCGTCGCTGCCGGTGAGCCGGCCCTCGTGCTGACGCAGGTGTTCCTCCCAGGTCGGCACCTGGTAGACCTCGACGAAGGAGTCCGGCTGCTCGCCCGGCCGGAACAGTCCCCACCGGGTCGCACCGGTCCGCTGCCGGGATCGCCGCACGGCCTGCATCGCCGCGACGAAGTCCGCCCGGTTCTCCGGCCTGACCCGCCACGTCGAGGTGACCAGCACCGGACCCTCGTCCAGGTGCGGCTCGAGCATGAGGTGCGGCTCGGCCCAGTAGACGGCCGGGCCGCGGTCGCCGTCCTGCGGATGCAGCGGCAGCCAGCGCACGGTCGCGGTGCCCAGCAGCATCAGCGCCGCCGCGGCGAGGAAGGCGGCGCGCAGGCCGGCCAGCTCGGTCACCTGGCCCCACAGCAGGGCGCCGAGCGCCTGGCCGCCGGCGAAGACCACCTGGTAGCCGGCGAAGCCGCGGGCGCGCACCCAGTTCGGCAGGAACAGCTGCAGGCCGGCGTTCATCCGCGAGACCTGGATCATCCAGGCCAGGCCGGCGGCGACCAGGACGGGCACGACGACGAAGGCGTTCGCCACCAGGGCCACCACGAGCAGGGCGAGGCCGTAGACCAGGCCGGAGAGCACCAGCAGCCGGTTGGGCGGGACCCGCTCGCGGATCCGGGGCATCAGCAGGGCGCCGAGGACCGCGCCGACGCCGAGGGCGGCGAGCAGGATGCCGTACCCGCTGGGGCCCATGGCGAGTTCGCGCTCGGCGACCAGCGGCAGCAGGCCCCAGACCACGCTGCCGGGCAGGACGAACAGCAGGACACGCAGCAGGATCCGGCGGACGACGGGCGAGTAGCGCACGTACCGGCCGCCGGCCCGCAATGCGGGACCGAACCGCTCGGCGTGCCCGGTCCCGCTCTCCGGCGGCCGCCGCCAGCGCAGCAGCACGACGGCGAAGACCACGAACGACAGCGCGTTGAGGCCGAAGACGGCGGGCACACCCACGTGCGCGACGAGCAGGCCGGCCACCGCGGGACCGGCCGAGCGGGCCAGGTTGGTGTTGACCGCGCCGAGCGCGGACGCCGCCGCGAGCTCGTCGCGCGGCACCACCTCGGGGATCACCGCCTGCCAGGTCGGCAACGTCAGCGCCTGCCCGGCGCCGAGCAACAGCGTGAAGATCAACAACAGCGGCGGCGGCATCCGGTCCAGCGCGGTGAGGCCGGTCAGGGTCGCGGCCACGACAAAGAGCGCCACCTGTACGGCGAGCAGCAACCGCCGCCGGTCGAAGGTGTCGGCCAGCGTGCCCGACGGCAGTGCGAGCAGCAGGACCGGCAGCATCGTCGCGGTCTGCACCAGGCTGACGTAGGTGGCCGCGTCCGGCTCGTGCACCAGGTGCCACTGGGCGCCGACGGTCTGCATCCAGGTGCCGACGTTGCTGGCCAGCACGCCGATCCACAACCCACGGAAGATCTTGTCGCGCAGCGGGCGCCACGCGGAGGTGTCACCCGTCGCCGCCGTCGCAGTCGCCACGCCGAGGCAGCCTACGGCGTGTCGCGGCGCGCCGACTGCGACGCTCCGCGAGGCGGCCGCTATCGGCGCTTGGCTCCCGGGCCGGGACGGGGCACGACCTCGCGGTGGTCGGTGACCCGGTGGCCGTCCGCGCAGTGCAACTCGGTGTGGATCTCGGCGCCGCAGCCGCGGTGGGCCATCTGCAGCGGCGGCCCCTCCGGGTCGGCGAGGTAGCGGTCGCCCCACTCCATGACCGCGGTGAGCACCGGGTAGAGATCGAGGCCCTTGGCGGTGAGCCGGTACTCGTGCCGGATCCGGGCTCCCGGCTCCTGGTACGGCTCGCGGCGCAGCAGGCCGTGCTCCACCAGGGAGGCGAGCCGGTTGGTGAGGACCTGGCGCGGGATGCCGGTCTGCTCGTGCAGGTCGGCGAAGCGGCGTACGCCGTTGAAGATCTCCCGGAGCACCACCACGGTCCACTTCTCGCCGAGGATGCCCATCGCCCGGCCGATTGTGCAGGTGTCCGTGGACCAGTCCAGGGCGGGCGGGCGCGGGAGCGTGGGATTCATGACACCGAGGCTAGGTCTGTTTGACAGACGCAGCAAGCCCGTGCCAGGCTGCGTCCATGTCGCAGACCCAGGATGTCACCCGTACCCGCACGTACTCCTGGACCAACCCGGCCGAGCACGCCGCCCTGCTGGCCACGACGGGCGGGCTGGAGCTGCTGCGCGGCATGGCGGCCGGCGAGCTGCCGCCCCCGCCGATCATGAACCTGATCGATCTCGCCGGCATGGAGGTCGAGGAGGGCAGCGTCACGTTCTACCTGGATGCGCAGGAGTTCCACTACAACCCGCTCGGCACGATGCACGGCGGCGTGATCTCCACGCTGCTCGACAGCGCCGCCGCGTGCTCGCTGCACTCGACGCTGCCGGCCGGCGTCGGCTACACCTCGCTCGACCTCAACGTGAAGTTCCTGCGCTCGGTCACCGCCGACTCCGGGCAACTCACCTGCAAGGGCGCCATCCTGCAGAAGGGCCGCCGAACCGCGCTGACCGAGGCACGGCTGACCGACGCGGCGGGCCGGCTCATCGCCCACGCCACCTCCAGCTGCATGATCTTCGAGGCGCCCCGCGGCTGATCGGGCCTCTATATTCCTCCCATGATCAACGGAATCCTGATCCCCGGCGGCACGGGCGTGATCGGAACCCTGCTCGACATCGCGTGGGAAACGCTGGCCGACCGCACGGCCCACGTCGAGGCCATCACCTGGGCCACACCCCGCGACATCCTGGACGTTGATCCCGAGCCGTTCGTCCGCGGCCACGTCGAGGCCGCCCTGCAGCGCGCCGAGGAGGTCGCGCCGAGGGCGCGGCCGGTGCTGATCGCCAAGTCGCTGGGTTCATTCGCGGCGGCGCTCGCCGCCGACCGCGAACTGCCGGCGATCTGGCTCACCCCACTGCTGACCCGGCCGCCGGTGGTCGAGGCGATCACCCGCAACCCGGCACCACAACTACTGATCGGCGGCACGGCCGACCGCCGCTGGTGGGACGCCGCAGCGGCCCGGGCCACCGGGAAGCGGGTGCTGACCATCGAGGACGGCACCCACTCCCTGCGGGTGCCCGGACCGGTGCGAAACTTCACCGAGGTGCTCGGCACCGTCGGCACCGCGATCGAGGAATTCCTCGACGAGGTGGCTTAACCCGCTGCGGCGCTTACTCTCCGGCGCCGGCACGACGGCGCTTCTGAGGCTTGCGGGAGGCGGTTCCGACGCTTCGCATAGCCTGGTCTTGTGCTCAGTGGAATCCTGGTGCCGGGCGGTCTCGGCACGGTGCGGATCACCTTGCTCGACCTCGCATGGGAGGCCCTGAACGATCGTCAGGCCCTCATTGAGGAGGTCTCCTGGACGATGCCCGAAGGGCTGCAGGAGGTCGGGCCGGAGCCGTTCGTGCGCACGTGCGTCGCCGCGGCGCTGCACCGGCTGACCCAGCGCGCACCGGAGGCCCGCCCGGTCCTGATCGCGAAATCCCTGGGCACCCACGCGGCGGCGCTGGCCGCCGAACGCGAGCTGCCGGCGATCTGGCTCACCCCGCTGCTGCACATCCCGGCGGTGGCGGCGGCGATCGGCCGCAATCCGGCCCCCCAGTTGCTGATCGGCGGCACGGCGGACATGTCCTGGGTGCCGGAGGCGGCCCGGTCGACCGGCAAGCAGGTGCTGACCATCCAGGACGCGGACCACCGGTTGCGCGCGCCGGGAAAGCTACGCGATTTCACCGACACGCTGGGCAGGATCGGCACCGCGATCGAGGACTTCCTCGACGCGTGCTAGCCATCTTTCCGGCTTGGTTTCGGCTGGTGAGTTGGACTTGCTTGCGGTGGACGGGTCGGGGCCGGGGGTGGCCCCCAACCTCACCAACCGCCCGCACCGCCGCCGTCGGCGCGGTCTCGGAGACCGAGGGCGGCGTGGGCCAGTTCCGCTCGTCGCGCCAGGCGGTCCGGTTTACCGGCCTGGAGTCACCGTGCACTCCTTCGACGGCAGACGCAGCCCGGGGCTCCCTGTACTGGCAAGGCTCGCCGGTGCTGCGCCGGCGCGGCAGCCACGAGCTGCTCCTTCAGCCTGTGCCGTACCAGTTCGCCGTGCCGGGCCACCCGTGGGTCCTCACCCAAAACCGCCACTACCTCCCGGCACCGCATCCGAGCTGCATGCGCTGCGAGGACGGTGAGCAACTGCGCCTGAACTCCGTGCTCTGCACGGCCGGCACCCCACCACCAGCCGAAGCCACCAAGGCAACCGGCGGCGCAGAGGCCAGAGCGGCGACGACCTCCCTCGCCACGACCAGGCGGTCCAACTCCACCGGCGGACCGCGAGCAGAGCCGTGAGCCGTGCCCGCTCCGCCTCAAGCCGTTCCACCTCGGCCCGGCACACCGTCTCCTGCCACCCAGCAGTCGCGGTACCTCATCGAAGCCCACCAGGCCGCCCCCAGCTGATCACCGGACAGATCGACCGCTACCACAACAAGCCACCCATCTCGGCGGACGACCTGTCCGTTACCAGCTCACTCAAGAAAGAACGCACCCGCCGTTAGACACCCCACCGGGGTGCGCCTGTCACGCGCCCGGCGCTTCAGCAACCGACCGCCGCCGTGACCGGCGAGGTGCGTCCGCCTGACCCACCACACAGCCAGGCCTGCCCGACAACCATCCCCTGGCGCCACCAAGGCGCGGCAGCCAGACCAGATCCGCAAGGTGAGCGCCCAGCCCGCGCTGGCAACCAGGGCGCGCGGGACCCACCACCGGGCCGTAAGTGGCTCGCGAGCAAGGGCGGGGCCGGAAGAAAGTCCAACCCACCAACCGAAACCAACCGGCCCGACCGTCCACCGCAAGCAAAACCAACCCACCAACCGAAACAGGACGCCGCGACCCCAGGCGCCGTGTGTCACGCCTGGGAGATCACCGGGATCAGGTCGTCCGCCGGGGGCTGCCAGGTGGCAGCGTCCGCCTCTACCTGGTCGCCCGAGCGGATGTCCTTGATCGTGTCCGCCGCGCCGTCCGTACCCGGGAACCAGACGTAGGGGATGCCGCGCCGCTCGGCGAAGCGGATCTGCTTGCCGAACTTCGCCGCCGACGGGGCGACCTCGGTGCTGATCCCCCGGCGGCGCAGCGCCTGGGCGACCCGGTCGCAGGCCGGGCGCAGCTCCTCGGCCGGCAGCGCCACGACCACGCACGTCGGCACCGACCGCGAGACGCCCAGCGCGTTCCGGCCGAAAAGTAGCCCCAGCATCCGGGAGACGCCGATCGAGATGCCCACGCCCGGGAAGCGCTCGGTGCCCGCGGTCGCCAGATTCTCGTAGCGGCCGCCGGAGCAGATCGAGCCGAACTTCTCGTAGCCCCGCAGCTGCGTCTCGTAGACCGTGCCGGTGTAGTAGTCCAGGCCGCGGGCGATCTTCAGCTCCGCGCGGATCAGGCCGGGCGCGTGCTCGGCGCCCGCCTCGACGACCCGGAGCAATTCCGCCAGGCCCTCGTCCAGCAGCGGGTTGTCGACGCCGAGGGCCCGGACCGCGTCCACGAAGGAGCCGTCCTCGGCCGAGATCATGGCGAGCTGGAGGCAGGCCGTGGCCTGGGCGTCGGTGGCGCCGGCGGTCTCCACCAGCAGCGCCGCCACCTTCTCCGGGCCGATCTTGTCGAGCTTGTCGACGACCCGCAGCACCTGGTCGGGGTCCGCCAGGCCCAGGCCGCGGTAGAAGCCCTCGCACACCTTGCGGTTGTTGACCAGGATCGTCGCCTTCGGGATCGGCAGCGACGCGAACGCGTCCCCGATCACCAGCGGCATCTCGGTGTCGTAGTGGAACGGCAGGTTGTCGCGGTCGACCACGTCGATGTCGGCCTGCAGGAACTCGCGGTAGCGGCCCTCCTGCGGGCGCTCGCCGCGCCACACCTTCTGGATCTGGTAACGCCGGAACGGGAACTGCAGCTTGCCGCTGTTTTCCAGCACGAAGCGGGCGAACGGCACGGTCAGGTCGAAGTGCAGGCCGAGCGAGTCGTCGCTCCGGCCCGCCGCGGGGTCCTCCTGCAGGCGGCGCAGGACGTACACCTCCTTGGAGGTCTCCCCCTTGCGCAGCAACTGGTCCAGCGGCTCGACCGCGCGGGTCTCCAGCGGCGCGAAGCCGTACAGCTCGAAGGTCTTGCGGATCCGCTCGACGATGTTCTGCTCGATCATGCGCTGCGCGGGCAGCCACTCCGGGAAGCCGGAGATGGGCGTGGGCTTGCTCATGGTGCTTGTTCTCCTCGCGGGAAAGTCTCAGAGGCCCCGGCCGGGCGCGGCGGTCAGATCCCGCAGGTACGGGTTTGCCAGGCGCTCGCGGCCGATGGTGGTTTCCGGTCCGTGGCCGGGCAGCACGACGGTGTCGTCGGCCAGCGGCAGGACCTTGTCCCGCAGACTGGTCATCATCGTGTCCGTGCTGCCGCCCGGCAGGTCGGTGCGGCCGATCGAGCCGGCGAAGAGCACATCACCTGAGAAGCAGAGCTGTTCTGCTTCCCAGGAGGAAGCGGCGCCGGGCAGTCGGAAGAGCACCGACCCGCCGGTATGGCCCGGTGCGTGGTCGACGGTGATCTCCAGGCCCGCGAGGCTCAGCGTCGCCCCGTCGGTCAGCTCCGCGACGTCCTCGGGCTCGGTGTACGGCAGCCGCCCCCCGAACAACGCGGCCAGGTCGACGCTCAGGCCCTTGGCCGGGTCCGCGAGCATCTCCCGGTCGGCCGGGTGCACGTACGCCGTGATGCCGCGCGCGCCGCAGACCGGTGCGACCGAGAAGGTGTGGTCCAGGTGGCCGTGGGTGAGCAGCACCGCGGCCGGGTGCAGCCGGTGCTTCGCCAGCACCTCGTCGAGGCGGTCCAGCACGCCGATGCCCGGATCGACCACCAGGCACTGCTCGCCCGGGCCCGCGGCCACGACGTAGCAGTTGGTGCCGAAGGCCTCGGCCGGAAAGCCGGTGACGAGCACTCCGCACCCCTCTCTGAGAAGTCCATCTCCCCCATCAAGCCTAGCGGGACGCACCGTACACACCGTGACGGAACCTCGCACACCACATTCCCAGCGGTTACCCGTACACTCTTGCGGGCGTGTGGCGTGGCGCACTGGACAAGAGTTTAAGGAAGGGGAGCACTCGGTGGCTTCCAGCAAGGACCGGGCGCGGAAACTGGCGCGAGAGAAGCTCGATCGGCAGCTGGCACGCCGGGCGGGCAGGCAGCGCCGGAGGCGGCAGATCCAGGCCGGGCTCGGTGCCGCACTCGCGCTTGCCCTGATCGTGGGTGGTGTGGCGTGGCTCGGCGGCGCGTTCGACGGCGAAGACCCGGTCGACCCGACCGCCACCGACGTGTGCGCGTGGACCCCGCAGAACGCGACCTCGAACCCGGATCTCAAAGACGTCGGGGAGCCGCCGACGAGCGGCATTCCGACCGAGGGCACCCGGCCGATGACGATCACCACCGACCAGGGTGCACCGATCGTCGTCTCGCTGGATCTGGCCAACGCGCCGTGCAGCAGCGCGAGCCTGAGCTTCCTGGCGAGCAAGCAGTTCTTCGACAACACCACCTGCCACGAGATCACCGCCGAGGGCGCGATCCACTGCGGTGACCCCAAGGGCACCGGGCAGGGCGGTCCGACGTACACGGTCTACAACGAGAACACGCCGCTGGCCCCGACGCCCAGCGCGAGCGCGTCGGCACCGGCCACGCCGCAGGCGCCGCTCTATCCGAAGGGCACCGTGGCGATGTTCGGCAACCCGCCCGGCGCCAACGGCAGCCAGTTCCTGATCTTCTACAAGGATTTCACCCCGAAGACGGAACCGCAGTACCCGATCGTCGGAACGGTCACCGGTGGACTGGACACGGTCGCCAAGATCGGCAAGATCGCCACCGTGGCGAACAGCGCCGGCGACAAGGTCACGCCGAAGAACAAGATCACCGTGCAGAGCATCACCGTCGGCGAGCCCAGTGTTGCGCCCGCCGACACCGTCCCATCGGCCGGCCCTTCAGCGTCCAGCCAGTCCTGAGCTTTCCGGACCACACTCGTCGGACCACATATCCCCTCACCGCACCGAGGCATACAGGAGGAACACCGTGTCGTCGATCAAGGACCGGCAGCGCGCGGCGGCGCGGGCCCGGCTGGAGAAGGAGATGGCCGAGCGGGCCACTGCCGCGCGTAAGCGCCGGCAGCGGCAGGCCATTATCGGCTCGGCCCTCGCGGTCGTCGTGATCGCGGGCGCCGCGGTGTGGATCGTCGCCGCGCTCGGCGACGACGACAAGAAGTCGACCGACGCCGCCGCCCCGCCGCCCGGCACCGTGGCCTGCACGTGGGTCCCGGCGGACGCCAGCGGCGGTGGCAAGGTCAAGGACGTCGGCATGCCCCCGCTGAACGCCCCGAACGTCGGCACGTCCACGCTCACCATGGACACCAACCTCGGCGCGATCACGGCCACCGTGGACCTGACCAAGGCGCCCTGCACCGGTGAGGCCTTCACCTACCTGGCGAGCAAGAAGTTCTGGGACAACACCAAGTGCCACCGGCTCACCACCGAGGGCATCAAGGTGCTGCAGTGCGGCGACCCGACCGCCACCGGCAAGGGCTGGCGGGAGAGCGACGGCTCCGGCGGTCCGAGCTTCCGCTACGCGGAGGAGAACCTGCCGGTCAACGCGAAGCCGGCATATCCCAAGGGCACCATCGCGATGGCGAAGACCTCGGAGCCCAGCACCACGGGCAGCCAGTTCTTCATCGTCTACGAGGACACCGACCTGCCCCCCGACTACACGGTCCTGGGCAAGATCACCAAGGGACTCGACATCGTCGAGGGCGTGGCCAAGGCCGGCAGCGACAACAAGAACGGCCAGGGCGACGGTCATCCCAAGAAGGAGATCGACATCAAGACCCTGACGATGGCCGCGGCCTGATCGTTTCTCCAGGAGGGCGGGCCGGTGACGGCCCGCCCTTTCTCATGCCCCTGAGGTGACCCGGTATGCGTCGAAGACACCGTCCACCTTGCGCACCGCGGCGACCAGGTGGCCCAGGTGCTTGGGGTCGGCCATCTCGAACGTGAACCGGCTGACCGCCACCCGGTCGCGGGTGGTGGTGACCGTCGCGGACAGGATGTTGACCCGCTCCTCGGACAGCACCCGGGTCACGTCGGCGAGCAGCTTGTGCCTGTCCAGCGCCTCGACCTGGATGGCGACCAGGAACGTCGACGCGGACGTCGGCTTCCAGCTCACCTCGACCACGCGTTCGCTCTGGTCGCGCAGGTCCTCGGCGTTGGCGCAGTCTTCCCGGTGCACGCTGACGCCGCCGGAGCGGGTCACGAAGCCGAACACGGCGTCGCCCGGCACCGGCGTGCAGCAGCGGGCCAGCTTTACCCAGACGTCGCTGACGTCCTTGACCACCACGCCCGGATCCTGCGACGTGGTGCGGTTGCGCGGCGGGCGGGTCGCGACGGCGGTCTCGGCGATGTCCTCGACCGCACCCTCCTCGCCACCGAACCCGGCGACGAGCTTCTGCACGACCGACTGGGCGGAGACCGTGCTCTCACCGACGGCCGCATAGAGCGAGGCGACGTCGGCCAGGTGCAGGTCGCGGGCGATGGTCGTCAGGTTGTCGCTCGTCAGCATGCGCTGCAGGGGCAGGCCCTGCTTGCGCATCGCCTTGACGATCGCGTCCTTGCCGTCCTCGATCGCTTCCTCGCGGCGTTCCTTGTTGAAATACTGGCGGATCTTGGTGCGGGCGCGCGGGCTCTTGACGAAGCCGAGCCAGTCCTGGGTGGGGCCGGCCGTGGCGGACTTCGACGTGAATATCTCGATGACGTCGCCGTTGGACAGCGTCGACTCCAGCGGCACCAGCTTGCCGTTCACCCGGGCGCCGATGGTCTTGTGGCCGACCTCGGTGTGCACCGCGTAGGCGAAGTCGACCGGCGTCGAACCGGTCGGCAGCGGGATGACGTCACCCTTGGGGGTGAAAACGTACACCTCCTGGCTGGACAGGTCGAAGCGCAGCGCGTCCAGGAACTCGCTGGGGTCGCTCGCCTCGCGCTGCCAGTCGAGCAGCTGCCGCAGCCAGGTCATCTCGTCGATGTGCGCCGGCGGGCCGACGATGGTCGCGCCCTTGAGCTCCTTGTACTTCCAGTGCGCGGCGATGCCGAACTCCGCCGTGCGGTGCATCGCGAAGGTCCGGATCTGCATCTCGACCGGCTTGCCGGTCGGGCCGATGACCGTCGTGTGCAGCGACTGGTACATGTTGAACTTCGGCATCGCGATGTAGTCCTTGAACCGGCCCGGCACCGGCTGCCAGTTCGCGTGGATGACGCCCAGCGCGGCATAGCAGTCGCGGACCGTGTCGACCAGGATGCGCACGCCGACCAGGTCGTAGATGTCGTTGAAGTCGCGGCCCCGGACGATCATCTTCTGGTAGATCGAATACAGGTGCTTGGGGCGGCCGGTGGTCTCCGCCTTGATCTTCGCCGACTTGAGGTCGAGCTGGACCCGGTTGGTGACCTGCCGCAGCAGCGCCTCCCGCTGCGGCTGGTGCTCGCCGATCAGGCGGTTGATCTCCTCGAAGCGCTTCGGGAACAGCGTGCCGAAGGCGAGGTCCTCAAGCTCCCACTTGATCGTGTTCATACCGAGGCGGTGGGCCAGCGGCGCCAGGATCTCCAGCGTCTCCTTGGCCTTCTGCTCCTGCTTGGGGCGGGGCAGGAAGGTCAGGGTGCGCATGTTGTGCAGCCGGTCGGCCAGCTTGATCACCAGGACCCGCGGGTCCTTGGCCATCGCGACGACCATCTTGCGGATCGTCTCGGCCTTGGCCGCGTCGCCGAGCTTGACCCGGTCGAGCTTGGTGACGCCGTCGACCAGCAGCGCGACCTCGGCACCGAAGTCGGCCTTCATCTGCTCGAGGCCGTAGTCGGTGTCCTCGATCGTGTCGTGCAGCAGGGCGGCGACCAGCGTCGTGGTGTCCATGCCGAGGTTGGCCAGGATGGTGGCGACCGCGAGCGGATGCGTGATGTATGGATCACCGGACTTACGGTATTGCCCCGAGTGCCAGCGGGCCGCGACGTCGAAGGCGCGCTGCAGCGCCCGCCCGTCCGCCTTGGGGTGGCTGGCCCGGTGGGTGGCGATCAGGGGCTCGAGAACCTCGCTGACCTGGGTGCTCTGCCACGGCGCGTTGAAGCGCGCCAGCCGGGCCCGGACCCGCCGCCCGGTGGGCGCGCTGGCCAGCCCGAATCCGCTGGTCGGCTCGTCCGCCGGGGAGAGCGGCTGGGTCTCCTCCAGGTCGTGCGTCTCCCCGGTGACCGGGGCCTCGGACTTCGGGGCTTGCTCAGCCCGCTCCGGCGCCTTCGCGCCGGTCGGCTGCTCCGTGCCCTCCGTCGGAGGGGCGACGTCGCTGGACACCGGCCTCCTCACACCATCGCCGGGACCGCGCCGGCCGACCTCGACCGGCTCCGGTCCAACACCATTGCTCACCATGTTGAGAACGCCATCCTACCCGTCCCCACTTCCCCGCTGGCCCGGCCCGAGCAGCGGAAAGCATGCCACCCACAGAGGGCAGACACGGATCAAACGGACAGCAGAGCATGGACCGTACGCGGCGCCAACCGCTTCCGGCCGTCGAGGAAGCCCAGCTCCATCAGCACCGTGAAGCCGGTGACCGTGCCGCCCGCCCGTTCCACCAACTCCAGCGCCGCGGCGGCCGTGCCGCCGGTGGCCAGCACGTCGTCCACCACCAGCACCCGCTGGCCCGCCCCGAACGCGTCCTCGTGCACCTCGAGGGTCGCCTCGCCGTACTCCAGGGCGTACGACACCGAGTGGGTCTTGCGGGGCAGCTTGCCGGCCTTGCGCACCGGCACGACGCCCTTGCCGGTGGCGTAGGCGATCGCCGCGGCGACCACGAAGCCGCGCGCCTCGACACCCGCCACCACGTCGAACGAATCCGCACCGTGCTCGGCGATGATCGCGTCGATCACCTGCTGGAACACCGCGCCGTCGGCGAACAGGGGCATCAGGTCCTTGAAGACGATGCCGGGTTTGGGAAAGTCGGGCACGTCCAGCGTCCGGCTCGCCACCAGCGCCGCGACCTCGGGACCGCTGTCCCCGCGTACCTCATCAGTCTGGTTCACGCGGCACAGCCTAGACAGGCCGACGGCCCGCCACCGAAGCGGTGGCGGGCCGTCCTTGACCGTGATGCTCAGCGGCGCTTCTGGCCGCCGCTGGGCCTGTTGCCCGCGCCGCCGCGCGGGTTGTTGCGCTTGGCGGCGGGACGCACGCCGGGCCGCGGCGTGGAACCGGCCAGGGCCGGCACCTCGTCGGTCGCGGTCGCGCTCGCCGGGCGGCCGCGCTCGCCGCGGGCCACGTCGCCCGAGCGGGCGCCCGCCCGCCGGGCCAGGACCCGGGCCGTGTGCGCCTTGATCCGGGGCTCCTGGTCCTTGAGCACCGCCAGCATCGGCGACGCGAACAGGATCGAGGAGACGACACCCAGGCCCATGCCGACGAACAGCACCAGGCCGAGGTCCTTGAGCGAGCCGGCGCCGAGCAGACCCGCACCGATGAAGAGCAGGCCGCCGACCGGCAGCAGCGCCACCAGGCCGGTGTTGATCGAGCGCATCAGGGTCTGGTTGACCGCGAGGTTGGTCGCCTCGGCATACGTCTGGGTGCTGCCCGCGGTGATGCCGCGGGTATTTTCCTGCACCTTGTCGAACACCACGACCACGTCGTAGAGCGAGAAGCCGAGGATGGTCAGGAAGCCGATCACCGTGGACGGCGTGACCTCGAAGCCGACCAGCGAATAGACGCCGGCCGTCAGCACCAGGTCGAGCAGCAGCGACGCCACGGCCGCGACCGCCATCCGCCACTCGAAGCGCACCACCAGATAGCCGAGCACCAGCACCAGGAAGATGGCCAGGCCCAGCAGCGCCTGCTGGGTCACCTGGGAGCCCCAGGCGGCCGAGACCCGGTCGTCGCTGACGTCGGCGGCCGGCACCTTCAGGTCGGCCACCAGCGCGTCCTTGACCGCGGTCGCCTCTTCCTGGCTCAGCGCCGCCGTCCGCACCGTGTAGGTCGCGTCGGGGCCGTTGCCGACCTTCTGCGCGGGGCCGGGGTTTGCCTCCTCGGCCACCCCCGCGGTCTCCACCGCCCGGCTGACCGCGCTCTGCGCCTCGGCCTGCGTCCCGACGCTGGCCGGGATCACGAACTGGGTGCCGCCGGCGAACTCGATGCCCAGGTGGAAGCCCCGGATGACGAAGCTGCCCAGCGCGATGAGCACCAGCGCGCCCGCGATCGCGAACCACATGTTGCGGCGACCGACGATGTTCAGGTTCGCCTCGCCGCGGTAGAGGCGATCGGCAAAACCCTTGCTGGCCATGTCAGGCCTCCTTGACGTCGGTCGGGGCACGCTTGAGGGCGCGGCCGAGGCCACTGACCCGCGGCGACATGAACGCCTTGGTGTTGGCGAACATCGTCATGATCGGATGCCGGAACAGGAACACCACGACGAGGTCGAGGACCGTCGAGAGCCCCAGCGCGAACGCGAAACCCGCCACCGCGCCGATCGACACGATGTAGAGCACCACCGCGGCCATGATGGTGATGGTGTTCGCGGAAATGATGGTACGCCGGGCGCGGACCCAGGCCCGGGGCACGGCACTGCGCGCGCTGCGGCCCTCGTGGATCTCGTCCTTGAGTCTCTCGAAGTAGATGACGAACGAGTCCGCCGCCACACCTAGCGAGACGATGAAGCCGGCTATGCCGGCCAGGGTCAGCGTGAAGCCCATCGAGCGCCCGAGCACCACCAGCGCGCCGAAGGTCAGCAGGCCGGACAGCACCAGGCTCAGGAAGATGACCGAGCCGAGCAGGCGGTAGTAGAAGAACGCGTAGATCGCGACCAGGCCCATGCCGATCGCGGCGGCCAGCAGACCCGCCTCGAGCTGCTGCTTGCCCAGCGTCGCGGAGACCGACTGGGTGGCGGCCGGCTCGAAGGTGACCGGCAGCGCGCCGTACTTGATCTGGTCGGCGAGCTCCTTGGCCGAGACGGCGTCGAACTGGCCGGTGATCTGCGACTGGCCGGTCAGCACGCCCTGGATCTCGGGCGCCGAGATGACCGTCTTGTCGAGCACCACGGCGACGAGGCAGTGCGTGGCACCGGTGGACAGCGCCTGCGCGGCGGCCACGCAGGTGTCGTCCGCGGCGGGCTGGAACGCCTCACGGGTGAGCGCGGTCCACTTCGCCTGGCCGGTGCTGGTGAAGTCGAGGGACACGACCCACTGGCCCTGCTGCTGGTCGAGCTGCGGGGTCGCGGTGTCGATGTCGGTGCCGATGACCTTGGCGACGTCGAGGTACATCTTCGCGCCGCTCTGGCAGGCGACGACCTTGGAGTCGATCGCGTCGATCGCGCCGTTGGGCCGCTTGTCGAGCTGGTTCTCGCAGCCGATCGTCGGGATGTTGAACTGCATCTCCGGCGTCAGCGCGTTGACCTCGGCGCCGGAGAGCGCGCCGAACGCCTTGTAGGCCACGCCGGCGGTCGGGTCGGTGGACAGGTCCACCGGGTCGGTCAGCTTCTCGGCCGCGGCCCAGGCCTTCGCGCCGACCTTCTTCTCGATGGCCGCGCGCTGCTCCTTGATGTCGGCGGTGACCGGGGCCGGAGCCGCCGCGGAGGCGGACGGCGCCGGGGCCGGGGCCGCCGACGTGGACGGCGCCGCAGCGGAGGCGCTGGGGGCTGGGGCCTGCTCGCCGCCGGCCTGGCCGCCGGTGGACGCCGACGGGGCGGCGCTGCCGGTGACCTTCGGGGCCTTGCTGGTGCCCGCGCTCGCACTGGGCGCGACGCTGCCGCTCGGCGCGGCGCTCGCGCTCGGCGGGTTGGCCGCCACCGCGGCGTTGTCGCCGGTCGCCTTCAGCACCTTGCGGAAGCGCATCTGCGCGGCCTGGCCGACGTTCTTGAGCTGATCGTCGGCCTCGCCGGCGACGGAGACCACGATGTTGCGGTTGCCCTCGACGACCACCTCGGCCTCGGCCACACCGAGCGCGTTGACCCGCTGGTCGATGATCTTGCGGGCCTCCTCCATGCTGGTCTGCGGCGGCGCCTGCCCGCCGGCCAGCGAGGCCACGTAGGTCGCCTGGGTGCCGCCGATCAGGTCGAGGCCCAGCTTGGGCTCGAGCCTGTCCTGCCAGCTGCCCTTGGCACCCGCGCCGAAGAACACGAGCGCATAGAGGATGACGAAGAGGAGACCGAGCACGGCGAGCTGCCGCCCGGGATGCATCTGTCCCTGTGGTGGTCGTGCCACGACTGTCGATCTCCTCGTGCTTTTCGGCCGCGACGGGAGCGCGCGGCACTGGGGATGATTCGGGGCAGGCGGGCGCCGGACCGGTCACCCCGCCCCGAGGGGTGGGTTTCCGGCCGATTCGCCCGGCGCCGATTATTCACAACAACAAGCCGCCCGGCTGCCCCGCCTCGCGGCCAATGGCGGTTTTCCGCCGCGACCCGCCGTCCGGCGGGCCGCGAGCGTCGGTGGATCAGTCCTTCGACTTGCGGGTCTCGACGACCGGGCTCTCGATCGGCGTCGTCGCACCGGGCTCGGCGACCGGGTCGGTGGTGGTCTCCGGCTCGTCGTCGGCGACCACGTCGTCGGCCGGCACCGCCTCCTGCTTGACGATCTTGGCGATGGCCGGGCGGGCGAAGCGGGCGTTCACCCCGGGGGAGATCTCCACGGTCACCACGTCGTCGGCCACCTCCACCACGGTCGCGTGCAGGCCGCCGATGGTCACGACCTGGTCGCCGGGGCCGAGCGCGGACTGCATCTGCTGAGCCTCACGGCGCCGCTTCTGCTGCGGGCGGATCATCATGAAATACATGACGCCGAAGAGCAGGACGATCAGAAGCAGCGGCGTGAAACTGCCACCGCCCTGCGCTTGAGCTGCGATAGACACGAAGACGACCTTCCATGGGGCCCGCGGCGCGGCGTGGGGCACGCGACGGGGCGATATACACATCCCGCTCGAACGGCGGCGAGTCTAATCCCTCTACCTGGGAAGCCGGGAAGCGGCACACGTCACGTTCACATTACGGAGAGCTTTCGCCACCCCGGGCGAACAGGTCGGGTTGCTGCGGCTGCACGCCCCGGCCCTCGGGCGGGCGCTTGCCCAGGTGCTGCCAGCCGGCGTCGGTGGCCACCCGGCCCCGCGGCGTGCGCGCGAGCAGGCCGGCCCGGACCAGGAACGGCTCGCAGACCTCCTCCACAGTGTCGGATTGCTCCCCCACCGCGACGGCGAGGGTCGAGAGCCCGACCGGGCCGCCCCGGAACGACTCGATGAGCGCCCGCAACACCGCCCGGTCCAGCCGGTCCAGCCCGAGCTGATCAACGTCGTACACGGTCAGCGCGGCCTTGGCGGTCGCCTCGTCGACGATGCCGTCGCCGCGCACCTCGGCATAGTCCCGGACCCGGCGCAGCAGCCGGTTGGCGATCCGCGGGGTGCCGCGGGAGCGGCCGGCGATCTCGGCGGCACCCTCCGGGGTGATCGGCACGCCGAGGATGCGCGCGGACCGGTGCAGCAGGGCGTCGAGGTCGGCGGGCGAGTAGAAGTCCAGGTGGGCGACGAAACCGAACCGGTCGCGCATCGGCCCGGAGAGCAACCCGGCCCTGGTGGTGGCGCCGACCAGAGTGAACGGCTCCACGTCGAGCGGGATGGCGGTGGCACCGGGACCCTTGCCCACGATCACGTCGACCCGGAAGTCCTCCATGGCGCTGTAGAGCAGCTCCTCGGCGGGCTTGGCGATGCGGTGGATCTCGTCGATGAACAGCACGTCGCCCTCGGCGAGCCCGGTGAGGATGGCGGCGAGGTCGCCGGAGCGCTCGATGACGGGCCCGCTGGTGGTCCGGATCCCGGTCCCGAGCTCCGCGGCGACGATGTTGGCCAGCGTCGTGTTGTGCACCACGAGATCATTGACGGTGAAGGTGTGATCTCCCGCCACCGTCAGGCAGCGGCATTCCTGCAGGCCCGCCGGCTCCACCGACGCGACGCGATCGGGTGCCAGCGTTTCGTCGAAGCGGTCGCGCCGCGGGGCCCACTCCCTCATGCGCTCCCCGCGCGCGCCGATGGGTGTGACACGTTCCGCGAACCGCGCGGCATCGTCCTGGCTCGTGATACTCAATCGCCAGGACTCGTGCGGACGGCCCTGGTACCTGCCGCGCTTGAGTTTGAGGCGTGACTGGATGCCCAGCCGCAGGAGCAGGTGCTGGGTGTCTTCCAGCAGGCCACGCGAGACGCTGTAGAACTCGATCACAAGGTCGTACCGGTCGCGGCCCCTCCGGCTGACAGTGCCGTCACAGGCGAAGTAGGCGGCGAGGAACGCACTGATCTGCCAGGCGTCTCCCCGGTTCACGAAGTCCGGCACCCGCTTCGTCCAGGCGGTCTTGTCCAGCAGGCCGGTGTCGCGCAACCAGGGCTTCAGCCCGGAGATCCGGATCAGTGAGCTGCGGGCGGAATTCGGTCGCGTGTTGTGGGAATGGCCGAGCCGGTCACACGTGGCCCGGAAGTCGTCCAGCACTGCTTCGTCGCCGCCCGTGAAGGTCACCTGATTGCTCGTGCAACCGTCCCCGACCAGGTATCCGGCCAAGCGGAACTCGTCCGTCGCCTCGCTCCCGTCCGCGACGACCGCGGGCTGCAGCACGTTGGCGACCACGTCGTCCGGGGTCAGGTCGCCGGCCTTCACCCACCCCTCGGTCGTCCAGAACGGGTGGTCGGGCGCCGCGACGACCTCACGGCCGGACGTCGTCCGGATCCGTACGGTGTCCAGCTCGCCCTGCTCATGGACGGCCCGTACCTCGGCGGGTTCGCCGGTGCGCGTGATCACGAAGTCACCGACCCGGACTTCGCCCAGTCGGCGTCGGGTGCCGTCAGCCATCAAGACGAGCGCGTCGACGGACACCGGCTTCCCCAGACCGGGCGGACCGGACAAAAGGATGTGATCGGGCGGCGTGCCGCGGCCCATCGCGCCCTTGAGCAGCAGCTCCAGCTGATCGCGCACCCGGTGCTGGGCGATGAAGTCGGCCAGCCGGCGGGGCCGGACGCTGGCCTCCGCGTCCAGCTCCTCGTCCTCGACGAACGGCGAGACCAGGTCCTCGGGTTCGTCGGTCATCGGGCCCGGCCCAGCAGCCGGATGGCCTGGCGCAACAGCACCGGCACGGCGGGCACCTCGCCGTCGATCGTCTCGGCGACCGCGGCCACCGCCTGCTCGGCCTGCTGTGCCGACCAGCCGAGCGCGATCACGCCCTGGCGCACCTGCTCCTGCCACCCGCCGCTGAGCGCGCCGGCCACGCCGTCCGGGCCCGTCGACACCGCGCCGATCCGGTCGCGCAGCTCCAGGACCAGGCGCTCGGCGCCCTTCTTGCCGATGCCGGGCACCCTGGTCAGGGCGGCGAGATCCCCACCGGCCACGGCCCGGCGGACGGCCTCGGGCTGGTGCACCGCGAGCACCGCCTGGGCCAGCCGCGGGCCGACCCCACTGGCGGTCTGCAGCAGCTCGAACAGGCGCTTCTCGTCGTCGTCGGCGAAGCCGTACAGGGTGAGCGAGTCTTCCCGGACCACCATGCTGGTGGCCAGCCGCGCCTCGGCGCCGGCCTTGAGCCCGGCGAGCGTCGCGGGCGCGCACTGCACCTGCAGGCCGACGCCGCCGACCTCGATCACGGCGCTGTCCGAGGAGATCGCGGCCACCACGCCGCGCACGCTGGCGATCATCGTCGAGGTCCTCCCCTGCGAACGGAAGCGGCGGCCAGGGCGGCAGCCTGCATGCGGGCGCGGGTGCCCCCGCGCCAGATGTGACAGATGGCGAGGGCCAGGGCATCGGCGGCGTCGGCCGGCCGCGGCGGGGCGTCGAGCCCGAGCAGCCGGGTGACCATGCTGGTGACCTGGGCCTTGTCGGCCGTTCCGGAGCCGGTGACGGCGGCCTTGACCTCGCTGGGCGTGTAGGTCTGGACGGGCAGCCCGGCCCGCGACCCGGCGAGGATGGCGACCGCGCTGGCCTGGGCCGTTCCCATCACGGTGCGAACGTTGTGCTGGCTGAAGACCCGCTCGACGGCGACGCTGTCGGGCCGGTGCTCGGCGACCAGCTCGCCGAGGGACTTGTCGAGATGCAACAGCCGCAGGGCGATGTCCTCGTCGGGCTCGGAACGGACGACGTAGTAGCCGATGAGCTTGCCCGGCCGGCCGGGCATCCCCTCGACCACGCCGACGCCGCACCGGGTCAACCCCGGGTCGATGCCGAGCACCCGCACCAGAACCCCCCTCGGACGTGTGTTCGACACCCTATGGGATGCCGGCGGAACGGCCGCACTCGACACACGCCCTCCGGCCGCGTTGTCGTGGTCTTGGCCCGCGCCTTGCGCCGGGGTGCCGGGGCGCCGACCATGAGGACGGGAGGTCGCCATGGCTAACCTCATTCCGCCGATGGACGACGAGCCGCCGCCGGAGTTCATCGCGTTCGTGGCCGCGCGGCTCGGCGCGCTGCGCAGTGAGGCTGCCCGCTTGACCGGCGGCGACCGCTCGGTGCCCGAGGTCGTCATGCAGGTGCTGATCGACCTGGCCGGCCACTGGCGCCGGCTGTGCTGGCGCGGCCGGCTGACCCACCGCGACGCGGCCGCCGAATATCTGGACCGCCGCCTGACGGCCCGCACCCGGCAGTGGCGCGAGGAGCAGATCTACCCGGTCGAGGTGAATGTCCTGCGGGACACCACCTGGGCGGCGCCATCGGCGCAGATCCTGGAGACGGCCGGCGCCCCGCGCGTCTCGGCCTATCCGGCCGCCGCGGCACACTTCCGCCGCCCGCCGAAGCCGCCCGAGGAGACGCTCGCGCAGCAGCTCGCGTTCTTTCTGCCGTCGACGGTCCGGCACGGCTCGGAGGTGGTCGCCGAGGCGGAGATCGCCTGGGTGCACGCCTACCGCCGCTACGTGTGGCGCCGCTACTTCCGGATGGGCGGCGGGGTGGTTCTGCTGATCGGCTACCTGGTCCAGTTCATGTCCCAGTTCTCCGCCCCAACCTGACCACTCCCGACGCAGCCCGCCCCACGTTCCGAAATGTCAATCCGGCCCGGCGCTGATCCGGCGCTCCTGCAACTCCGGCACGAACCGGTTCACCGTCTCGAAGTCACCATCCTCGTGCAGGACAGTCAGCTTGAGCCGGATCGCCGTCGCCGCGATGACCAGATCCGCAACCGAGAGTCCTCGGTGCGCGCCGTGGGGCGCGAGCTCCCTGCGGATCACCGCAACAAGGCCCCAGATGTCATCGGGAATCGTCACCGGCAGGTACCTGTCGGCGATGAAGCTCTCCATCTCGGCGTACTTCTTGGTTTCTGCCAGTAGCAGGGTCTCCGTCATCGCCGGCTCGCAGACAGAGATCAAGCCACGTTCGATTACGCCACCCCACCGGGGATCGACTTGCGCTCTGATAATGCGGACGAGGGCACTGGTGTCGACGAGATACTTCATTCGTCAATCGAGTCCAGCGCCCGGAAGTCCAGCTCACCGTCCTCAACCATCCGGTGAAGCGCTTCACCGGCCGCTCGACGCTTCGCCCGCTCGGTCTCCACGAGGCGCCGCAGCGCCTCGTTGATCGCCGCATTCGGGGACGTCGCGGAGATCTGGCGCTGGGCTTCCTCGAGAAGCTCGGGGTCAACGTCCACTTCGGCTTCGGGATTGGTTGCTAGGTCCGTCATGGGCACCTCCTGCTGATCGGCCACCCCGCCCTCAATCTCCTCAACCATACTGGTCATGCGACCAGGTGTCACGCGTCAATAGCCGCCAGGACCTCGTCGCTGACGTCGAAGTTCGCGAAGATGTTCTGCACGTCGTCGCAGTCCTCGAGGACGTCGATCAGCTTGAACACCTTGCGGGCCGCCTCCTCGTCCACCGGCACCGTCATCGTGGGCAGCAGCGAGGACTCGGCCGAGTCGTAGTCGATGCCGGCCTCCTGCAGGGCCGTCCGGACCGCGATCAGGTCGGTCGGTTCGCTGACCACCTCGAACGAGTCGTCCAGGTCGTTGATCTCCTCGGCCCCGGCGTCCAGGACCGCCAGCATGAGGTCGTCCTCGGACAGGCCGGCCTTCGGGACGATCACCACGCCCTTGCGGTTGAACAGGTAGGACACGCTGCCGGCGTCGGCGAAGGTGCCGCCGTTGCGGGTCAGTGCCGTCCGGACCTCGGTCGCCGCGCGGTTGCGGTTGTCGGTCAGGCATTCGATCAGCAGCGCCACGCCGCTGGGACCGTACCCCTCGTACATGATCGTCTGCCAGTCGGCGCCGCCGGCTTCCAGGCCGGAGCCGCGCTTGACCGCGTTGTCGATGTTGTTGTTCGGGACCGAGCTCTTCTTGGCCTTCTGGATGGCGTCGAAGAGCGTCGGATTGCCGGCCGGGTCCGCCCCGCCGATGCGCGCCGCGACCTCGACGTTCTTGATCAGCTTGGCGAACATTTTGCCGCGCTTGGCGTCGATGACGGCTTTCTTGTGCTTCGTCGTCGCCCATTTGGAGTGGCCGGACATACAAACCTCCGTATTTACCGTGCGTCTTCGGCCCTGCGAACCAACTCGACGAAGTACCGGTGGACGCGGAGGTCGCCGGTGAGCTCCGGGTGGAAAGCCGTGGCGAGCAGGTTCCCCTGCCGAACGGCGACAATCCTACCGGCGGCGGGTCCGGACGTGACGCGGCCCAGCACGCTGACTTCCGCGCCGACCTCCTCGACCCAGGGGGCGCGGATGAAAACGGCGTGGAAATCACCGCCGGGAATGTCGTCGATCGCGACGGCGGCCTCGAACGAGTCCACCTGCCGCCCGAACGCGTTGCGCCGCACGGTCATGTCGATCCCGGCGAACGACTCCTGGTCGGGCCGCCCGTCGAGGACCGTGGTGGCGAGCATGATCATGCCGGCGCAGGAGCCGTAGACGGGCATGCCGTCGGCGATCCGCTTGCGGATCGGCTCCAGCAGCCCGAACGTGATGGCCAGGTTGCTCATGGTGGTGGACTCGCCGCCGGGGATGACCAGCGCGTCGACGGCGTCGAGCTCCTCGGGCCGGCGCACCGGCCGGGCCAGGGCGTCGCTCTCGGCGAGGGCGGACAGATGTTCCCGCACGTCGCCCTGCAGGGCGAGCACTCCGATGTTCATGAACCCCTCAAAGATCGTAGATTTTCGCCACTCACGCAGAATGCAGGGCGCAGGGTCCTGTTTTGGAGCGACAGCTCCTCGGGGCCCTGCGCCCGGCCTCGGCGGGAGCGACGGTCAGCACCATGCACCCAGGCACGACATCTGCATTTGATCTTGCTTGAGGCTCACCAACCGCGCTCGGCGAGCCGGTGCGGCTGCGGGATCTCGTCCACGTTGATGCCGACCATGGCCTCGCCCAGCCCGCGCGACACCTTGGCGATCACGTCGGGGTCGTCGTGGAACGTGACGGCCTTGACGATCGCGGCGGCCCGCTGGGCCGGGTTGCCGGACTTGAAGATGCCGGAGCCGACGAACACGCCCTCGGCGCCGAGCTGCATCATCATCGCCGCGTCGGCCGGGGTGGCGATGCCGCCCGCGGTGAACACGACAACGGGCAGCTTGCCGGCCGCGGCAACCTCCTTGACCAGCTCATACGGCGCCTGCAGCTCCTTGGCGGCGACGAACAGCTCGTCCTCGGGCAGCGAGGACAGCCGGCGGATCTCGCCGCGAATGGTGCGCATGTGGGTGGTGGCGTTGGAGACGTCACCGGTGCCGGCCTCGCCCTTGGAGCGGATCATGGCAGCGCCCTCGGTGATCCGGCGCAGCGCCTCGCCGAGGTTGGTGGCCCCGCAGACGAAGGGCACGGTGAAGGCCCACTTGTCGATGTGGTTGGCGTAGTCGGCGGGCGTCAGCACCTCGGACTCGTCGACGTAGTCGACGCCGAGCGACTGCAGCACCTGAGCCTCGACGAAGTGCCCGATCCGGGCCTTGGCCATGACCGGGATGGAGACGGTGTTGATGATCCCGTCGATCATGTCGGGGTCGCTCATCCGCGAGACGCCGCCCTGAGCCCGGATGTCCGCGGGCACCCGCTCCAGCGCCATGACGGCGACAGCGCCGGCATCCTCAGCGATCTTGGCCTGCTCCGGCGTGACCACATCCATGATCACACCGCCCTTGAGCATCTCGGCCATCCCGCGCTTGACGCGAGCGGTGCCGGTGACGGAAGTGGGGCTCTCAGAGCTGGACACAGCGAAGACTCCTTAGGGAATGTGATCTACGAAAAGATTACGCGGGTGAGGGGGTGCCACCGATGGCCAATCGACCCCAAGGTGGCCTGCTTCGCCGCATCCGCCGGAACGCGGAAGGGCCGCCCGAAGGCGGCCCGTGCACCACATCCCACTCAACCGATCAGCGTCGGAATCTTCTCGAACAGCTGCGTCGTGAACGTCACCATCTCGTGCAACATCCAGTTACCCGAGAACAAGATCGCCGCACCGACACCGACCGCCTTCGGGACGAACGACAGCGTCGCTTCCTGGATCTGGGTCACCGACTGGAACAACGAGATCGCGAACCCGATCAACAGCGCCGTCACCAGCACCGGCGCGCACATCTTCGCGGCGATGGTCATGGCCTGCATACCCAGCTCAACGATCTGCGTGTCCGTCATGCCATCCCCTTCGGGACCCCAGCGAAACCACCGAGTGCACAACGGGGGCGCCCCGGTTGCCGTTCGGTTTACCCCGGCGGAAACCTCAAGCCGCTTCGACCGGGACCGGGGGCTCCGGCGCCGGGCGGGGCGCCACCGTCAGCGGCTCCGGCAGGATCGGCTCGACGATCTCGAAGTAGCGGGGGCGCTCGTATTGCCGGGCCATCCTGAGCAGGCGCACCAGCGGTCGCCGCCGCGCGGTCAGCGCGTCGCGCACCAGGTCGGTGTGCACCTGCCGGGCCAGCACCACCCGGCGGCTGGTCGCCACCAGCGTGCGGGTCGCCTGGTCCGTGCCGGTCAGCCGGACCGCCTGCAACTGGCGGGTCAGGTCGTTCTCCGCCGCCTCGCGCTCCTCCGGCTCGGCGTCCAGGGCCAGCCGGGCCGCCGCGTACAGCTCGATGAAGTCCGTATTTTCCGCGACCACCGCCGCCGCGGCCGCGCGGCGCAGCAGGTGGGCGTCGAGGGACCGGCCGGCCGAGGCCGCCCGGACGTGGACCCGCTCGACCCGGTGGGCCGTCCAGGCCAGGTACGCCGACAGCACAGCCGCCACCGCGAGCGCACCCATGACCCACCACATGCGGGGCATCGTAGTGCCGTTTTGTGTCGGAGAGTTACGTCCCGGACGGTGGTTCGGCCCACTCTTCGTCAAATACGCGGCCGTCCGTGGCCTCGATCGCCGTGGCGTACACCTCCAGTACGCGGTTGGCTACGCTCGGCCAGTCGTACGCCTCCACCGCCGTGCGGGCGGAGACCGCCAGGGCCGTCCGGCGTTCCGGGTCGTCCAGCAGCTCGGCGAGCAGCCCGGTCAGTGCGGCGGTGTCGCCGGTCGGGAAGAGCGCCCCGGCCCGGCCGCCGTCGAGCACCCGGCGGAACGCGTCGAGATCGCTCGCGGCGATCGTCGCGCCGGCCGCCATCGCCTCGGTGAGGATCATGCCGAAGGACTCGCCGCCGGTGTTCGGGGCCACGTAGACGTCGACGCTGCGCAGCATCCTGGCCTTGTCCACCTCGCTGACCAGGCCCAGGAACTCCACCCGGGGGTGCAGGTCGGCCGGGAAGTCCTCGTACAGGTCGGCGCGGTCGCCCGGCCCGGCCACCAGCAGGCGCAGGTCCGGCCGTTGCCGGGCGAGCGTCACGAACGCCGTACGCAGCAGCTCGAAGCCCTTGCGCGACTCGGTGAAGCGGCCCAGGAAGCCCAGCGTGCCGCCCTCGCCCGGCCAGCCCGTCAGGGGCTCGGCCGTGGCGAACTTCGCCACCGCCACCCCGTTCGGGATCTCCACCGCGCCGCCGCCGATGTGCTCGACCTGCACCTTGCGGGCCAACTCGCTGACCGCGATCCGGGCGGTGATCTTCTCGACCACCGGCTGCAGCATGCCCTGGGCCGCGGCGAGCGCGCGGGAGCGGACCATCGCCGTGTGGAAGGTGGCCACCACCGGGCCCCGCGCGGAGAGCACCGCCAGCAGCGACAGGCTCAGCGTCAGCGGCTCGTGCACGTGCAGCACGTCGAACTTGCCGCGGGACAGCCAGCGGCGGACCCGGGCGGTCGACACCGGGCCGAAGGCGATCCGGGCCACCGAGCCGTTGTACGGCAGCGGCAGCGCCCGCCCGGCCGCCACCACGTACGGCGGCAGCTCGGCGTCCTCGTCCGCCGGCGCCAGCACGCTGACCTCGTGACCGAGCGTGATCAGCGCCTCGGCCAGGTCGACGATGTGGTTCTGCACGCCGCCGGGCACGTCGAACGAGTACGGCGAGACGATCCCGATCCGCACGCTGCCCCGCCCCTCAGACCCGGGAGCTCTGGTCGAGCCACAGTTTTTGCAGCATGTGCCAGTCCTGCGGATGCTCGGCGATGCCCCGTTCGAACGCGTCGGCCAGCCGCTGGGTGGTCATCTTGACCCGCACGTCGAGGTTGCCCTCGCTGGGCTCGGGCATGGTGATGCGGTGGATCCGGCCCAGCGAGCCGGTCGGGGTGAACCACAGTTCGGCCGCGTAGAGCGGGGCGCCGGTGCGCAGCGCCAGGATCGCGGGTCCGGCCGGCATCCGGGTGCGGCCGCCGAAGAACGTCACCTCGATGCCGCGGGCGGACAGGTCGCGGTCGGCGAGCAGCGCGACCGCATACCCCGCGGTGGCCTTTTCCGCGAGGACGTCCAGCGGCGCCCGCCGGCCGCCGGTGAGCGGGAGCACCTCCATGCCGAGCTTTTCGCGGTAGGCGACGAAGCGGTCGAACAGCCCCTCGGGCTTGAGCCGCTCGGCGACCGTGACCAGCCGCCAGTCGTGCGAGACGACCCAGGCGGCCGCGGCGTCCCAGTTGGCCATGTGCGGCAGGGCCAGGATCGCGCCCTTGCCCTCGCCCAGGACGCGGTGGAACTCGTCGGCGTTGACCAGGTTGAAGCCGGTGCGGAAGGACTCCCGGCTCTGCGACGGCAGCCGGAAGGCCTCCATCCAGTACCGGGCGTACGAGCGCAGCCCGGCCCGGACCAGCTCGTCGAGCTCGGTCTCCGGCAGGTCGGGGCCGACCACCGTGCGCAGGTTGCGGCGCAGCCGCTGGGTGCTCGGGCCGTTGGCCTTGGCCGCCCGGTCGGCGCCCGTGTTGAACAACGCCCGGGCGGCGGGCAGCGGCAGCATCCGGGTGAGCCGCCAGCCGGCGGCATAACCCAGCTCGGTGAGCTGATCACGTCGAGAGGTCAAGGCGTCACGTCCGATTTCGCCGCGTGGATCAGCCGCTGGCCGACCGTGATCACCGAGAGCAGCGACAGCACCCAGAGCGCGGCCGGCAGGCCCCACTCCAGGCCGGCGGCGCCGAGCAGGCCGCCGACACCCACGATGAGCAGGCGTTCGAGGCGCTCGGCGAGGCCGACGTCGGCGTCCAGGCCGAGGCTCTGGGCGCGGGCCTTGACGTAGGAGACGACCTGGCCGAAGGCCAGCGAGATCAGCGCGGCGACCATCCCGCCGTACGGGTTGCCCTGGCCGGCGAGGTAGTAGGCGACGGCGCCGAAGACGGCGGCGTCGGCGATCCGGTCCATCGACGAGTCCAGCAGGGCGCCGAACTTGCCGGACGGGGCCCGCATGCGGGCCATCGTCCCGTCCAGCGCGTCGGTGAGGGCGCACGCGGTGACGATCACGGTGCCCCAGAAGAGCTCGCCGCGGGCGCCGAAGCCCAGGGCGCCGATCAGGACGCCGACGGTGCCGGCGACGGTCACCGCGTTCGGGGTGACGCCGAGGCGGAGCAGGAGGCGGGCGGTCGGGTTGACGACGTACGACACGAGGGCGCGAGCAGGCACGCTGACGATCTTTGCCATGGCCGTCCCACCATAACGGCGCCCGGGGAAACCCGGTACGGCCTGCGTCACGCGTCGCCGGATCGTCATGAAAGGCCGGTTACTGACTACAAAGGGTTGCGACGGTGACTGCGCTGGGTGTCAGATCCAAGGGCGGGGACGTACCAGCCAGGAATCCCCCAGGGCGGTCCGCCCGGATCCTGCCCGGCTGACCGGGTCCGGGAGAATGGCTGCCGACCGGCTGCCGACAGGAGGGCGTCACGATGACGCAGAAGATCCAGGAGAAAGGGCTCACCGCCGCGGTGGTGACGGAGCCCGGCAGAGTACGCAACGTGGTGCTGGTGGGCCACTCCGGCGCGGGCAAGACAACGCTGGTCGAGGCGCTGCTCGCGGCGACCGGCACGATCTCGCGTGCGGGCGCGGTGGCGGAAGGCACCACGGTCACCGACCACGACCCTGCGGCCGTACGCCAGCAGCGGTCCGTCTCGCTCTCGTGCGCACCGCTGGTGCACGACGGCATGAAGATCAACCTGCTCGACACCCCCGGCTACGCCGACTTCGTGGGTGAGCTGCGCGCCGGCCTGCGGGCCGCGGACGCCGCCGTCTTCGTGGTCTCGGCGGTCGACGGCGTGGACGAGGCGACCGTCGCCCTGTGGGACGAGTGCGCCGCCATCGGCATGCCCCGGGCCGTGACGATCACCCGGCTCGATCATCCACGCGCCGACTACGAGGGCACGCTGCAGGAGTGCCAGGAGGCGTTCGGCGAGAACGTCATGCCGATCTACCAACCCATGCTCGGCGACGACGGCGCCTCGATCGCCGGCCTGCTGGGCCTGGTCACGCTGAAGGTGCTGGACTACTCGGCCGGCTATCCGCCGCGGGCCGGCGAGGCCGAGCGCGAGCACCTGACGCCGATCAAGGACGACCGCGACCTGCTGATCGAGGGGATCATCGCCGAGAGCGAGGACGAGACCCTGATGGACCGGTACGTCGCCGGCGAGCTGATCAGCACCGAGACCCTGGTGCCCGACCTGGAGAAGGCCGTGGCCCGGGGCACCTTCTATCCGGTCATCCCGGTCTGCGCCGCGACCGGCGTCGGCCTGGACGCCCTGCTCGACGGCCTGGTCAGCGCCGCGCCCTCCCCCCTGGAGCACGACCTGCCGGTGGTCACCGGGGTGGACGGCAGCCCGCGCCCGCCGCTGACCTGCGACCCGGACGGCCCGCTGGTGGCCGAGGTGGTCAAGACGACGATCGACCGGCACGTCGGCCGGGTGTCGCTGGTCCGGGTCTTCTCCGGCACGCTGCGCCCGGAGCTGGTCGTGCACGTCTCCGGCCACGGCCTCACCGAGCGCGGGCACCCCGACCACGACGCGGACGAGCGGATCGCGCACATCTACTCCCCGCTCGGGGCGCAGCTGCGCGAGGTCGGGTCCTGCGTCGCCGGGGACATCTGCGCGATCACCAAGTCCGGCAGCGCCGAGACCGGCGACACCATCTCCGCCAAGGACCAGCCGCTGCTGATGGAGCCGTGGACGATGCCGGAGCCGCTGCTGCCGATCGCGGTGGTGGCCAAGACCCGCTCCGACGAGGACGCCCTGGCCAAGAACCTGGGCCGGCTCGTCGCCGGCGATCCGACGCTGCGGCTGGAGCGCAACCCCGACACCCATCAGCTGGTGCTCTGGTGCATGGGCGAGTCGCACGCCGACGTGGTCCTGGAGCGGCTCCGCGCCGGCGGCGTGGAGCTCGACACCGAGCCTGTGAAGGTCTCACTGCGGGAGACCTTCGGCGCGGCGGCGCACGGTCACGGCCGGCACGTCAAGCAGTCCGGCGGGCACGGCCAGTACGCGGTCTGCGCCATCGAGGTCGAGCCGCTGCCGCGCGGTTCCGGCTTCGAGTTCGTGGACAAGGTGGTGGGCGGTGCGGTGCCGCACAACTACATCCCGTCGGTGGAGAAGGGGGTACGCGCGCAGCTGGAGAAGGGCATCGCCGCCGGTTACCCCGTGATCGACCTGCGCGTGACGCTGGTCGACGGCAAGGCGCACAGCGTCGACTCCTCCGACGCCGCGTTCCAGACCGCCGGGGCGCTGGCCCTGAAGTCCGCCGCCGAGCAGGGGCAGCTCACCCTGCTGGAGCCGGTCGACGAGATCGTGGTGCGGGTGCCGGAGGCCTACGTCGGCCCGGTGATGAGCGACCTGTCCGGGCGCCGGGGCCGGCCGCTGGGCACCGAGGTCACCGAGGACGGCGACCACAGCCTGGTCCGGGCCGAGGTGCCCGCCACCGAGCTGGTCCGCTACGCCGTCGAGCTGCGGGCGCTCACCTCGGGCGCGGGCACGTTCACCCGGACCTACGCCCGGCACGAGCCGATGCCCGCACACCTGGCGGACGCGATCAGCAAGGAGCACACCAACCGGTAGCGGGATGGGCTCAACCGACTGACGCCATCGGGTAGGACGGCAGCTCGATGGCGTTGGCCAGCTCGTGCAGCGGCCGGGTCACCTTCTCGACGATCTGGCGCGCGAACGGGTTGTACTTCAGCGTGCGCATGCCGTAGTGCCGGACGGCCAGGGAGAGCCGGCCGCCCGGGACCATGTCCCCGGCCATCTTGACCCCGAAGGCCAGGTTGCGCTCCGCGTAGGGGCGCAGCCTCGCCTCGTACCGGTCGAAGGCGGCCCGGTGCTCGCCCGCCGCGCCGGCCAGCTCCCCCGCCAGCAGATACGCGCCCACCAGCGCCATGCTGGTGCCCTGACCGGCGGCCGGGGACGGGCAGTGCGCGGCGTCGCCGAGCAGCACGACCCGCCCGGCGGAGTAGCGCGGCAGCGCGACCTGGCTCAGCGCGTCGAAGTAGACGTCGTCCGCGTCCCGCAGCAGTTCGAGGAAGCGCGGCACCTGCCAGCCGAGCCCGGCGAACCGGTCCGCGAGCACCTCCCGGCCCAGCGACGGATCATCCGAGGCGAAGACCATGCCGACCTTGGCCGGGGCGGTGGGGCCGGTGCTGTAGGCGAAGACCATCCGGCCGGGCTCGGTGTAGAAGACCTCCTCGCGGTCGAGGCCGAGCTCGTCCGGCACGTCGAAGATGGCGATGTGCGCGCCGAGGTGGCGCAGCGGCACCTCGCCCAGGGCCAGCCGCCGGGTGGCCGAGTGCAGCCCGTCCGCGCCCACGACCAGGGCGAACCGCCGGGTGGCGCCGCTGGCGAAGGTGACGTCGACGCCGTCCGGGCCGTCGGTCATCGTGGCGATCGCGTCGCCGAAGACGTACTCGACGTCGGTGGCGGTGGCGTCGTAGAGGATCCGGGTGAGGTCGGTGCGCATCACCTCGAGGTCGTCGCCGCGGCGGCCCATCAGCAGGTCGGCGTCGAGGCGGGCGATCCGCCGGCCGTCGCGCCGGACGTAGGTGACGTGCCGCATGCCGGTGTCGACCGCGCGGACGGCCGTGAACAGGCCCATCTGCTTGAGCACCTCGGTCGCGGCGCCGCGGATGTCGACCTTGTAGCCGCCGTCGCGCAGGGCCGGGGCCCGCTCGACGACCGTGGGGCGGAAGCCGTGCCGGTGCAGCTGGTGGGCCAGGGCGGGGCCGGCGAGGCCGGCGCCGGAGATGAGTACGTCGCGATGCGTCATGCGGTTACTATACAAACGTCTTACACGTTTGTATAGAACTTAGGATGTCGCCCATGGGACATCGCGAGGATCTGCTGGCCGGGGCGAAGCGCTGCCTCTACGAGAAGGGCTTCGCGCGGACCACCGCCCGCGACATCGTCGCGGCGTCCGGGACCAACCTCGGCTCGATCGGCTACCACTACGGCTCCACCCCGGCCCTGATGCAGGCGGCGATGCTGAGCGCGATCGAGGACTGGGGCGACGTGCTGGGCGCCGCCCTGGCCACGGACGGCGCCGACGAGGCGGCCGATCCGCTGGTGCGCTACTGGCAGCGGGTGATCGGCAGCATGCGGAGCCACCGCCAGCTCTGGCTGGCCAGCGTCGAGGCGATGATCCAGAGCGAACACTCCGCCGAGCTCAGGGCGCAGCTCGCCGAGGGCATGGAGCAGGGCCGGAGCGGCCTGGCCGCGATGCTCACCGGCCAGGCCGAGGAGACGATCGACGAGCAGACGGTACGCACGATCGGCTCGGTGGCGATGGCGCTGATGTCCGGCGTGCTGACCCAACTGCTGACGGACCCGGCCCGGGCGCCCTCCGCGGAACAGATCGCCGCCGGGGTGCGGGCGCTAGCCCTCGCCCCAGGCCTTCATCAGTAGCGCCCGGGTCTCGCCCAGCATCTGCGGCAGCACCTTGGTCCGGCCGATCACCGGCATGAAGTTGCCGTCGCCGCCCCAGCGCGGCACCACGTGCTGGTGCAGGTGCGCCGCGATCCCGGCGCCGGCCACGGCACCCTGGTTCATCCCCAGGTTGAAGCCGTGCGGGCTGCTGGCCTGCCGGATCACCCGCATCGCCCGCTGGGTGAAGGTGGCCAGCTCGACGGTCTCGGCGTCGGTCAGCCCGGTGTAGTCGGCGACGTGCCGGTACGGGCAGACCAGCAGATGCCCCGGGTTGTACGGATAAAGGTTCAGCACCGCGAAGACCAGCTCGCCGCGCGCCACCACCAGGCTCACGCCCTCGTCGAGACCGGGCGCGACGCAGAACGGGCAGCCGGCGGGCTCCTCATAGCCCTCGGGCCGGTCCGCACCCGAGATGTACGCCATCCGATGCGGCGTCCAGAGCCGGTCGAGACCGTCCGGTTCCCCTGCGTCACTCACGCCCCCACCCTAGTCAGCCCCGGCGGGCCCCGCCCGGCTCGTGGCGGACATCCGGGGTACGCCATAGAGTGTCGGCGATCAATGTGAGGTGGACACCCATGCGTGGGACGCATATCCGGCACCGCCGCGGCGCCGTACCAGCCCTGATCGTGACGGTGCTGGCCGCCGTCGCCACGGTGGTGACCGTGGGCGCGCTGCGGTCGGGCGGCGACGGGACCGCGGCGCCGGCCGCCCCGGCCGAACCCGTCCGCCGGCCCTGGCAGGTGACGCTCCACGTCGAGGCGGCGGCCGGCTACGTGGTGACCACCGGGGTCTCCGACGGTGCCCGGCAGACCCTGACGGTGCAGAACCTCAGGCTGGGCGGGTCCGAGGGCACGTACGGCGGCGAGGTGACCGCGTTCCCGCCCGGCACGCTGGACGAGACCCAGTTCCGCACCGGCGAGGACATCAGGGACTTGTCGTACCTGACCACCTTCACCTTCGTCGGGCATGCCGCCGGCGACACCAAGCCGTGGCGTGGCCCGGCGGTCGGCCGGCGGGACCCGTCCGGCGCCTGGATCGTGGTCTACGCCGACACCGAACGCGCCGACGGCGGGATCTCCCGGTCGGATCTGCTCCGGCTGGCCGCCGCCGTGACCCTCGGGCCGCCGCGCGACCTGCGGCTGCCGATCCACTTCGGCCCCACCCTCCCGGCGGACCTGCGGCTCACCTACGTCCGGTGGCCGGATCAGCGGATCGACCGCAGGGCGGCCGCACTGGGCTTCAGCAGCGCCGACCGCGAGCCGTCGGGCGCGGCCGTCTACCCCGGACTGCCGCCGGAGCTGGACGTCGCCGTCCTGGCCGGCGCCCGGGACGCGGCCTGGCGGAAGACCCGTACGACGCTGACCGGCGCGACCCGGGTCGCGGGCCTGCCGGCCTGGTACTCCCCCGGCGCCCGGCTGACCGTGGAGGCCGAGCGCTGCGTCGTCACCGTCGAGTCCGCCCGGCCCCGCGCGGACCTGGAGGCCCTGATCGAGAGCCTGACCATCGGCGACTGCGCCGACCCGGAGTCGTGGATCCCGCCGCTGGGCTAGGCGGGATCCACGGGGGCCGCGGACGGCCCGGTGTTGACCCGGTTACGCACGACCTCGACGACGTGCGCGACCGCCTCGTCCAGCGGCACACCGTTGCGCTGCGAGCCGTCGCGGTAGCGGAAGGAGACCGTGCCGCCGTTCACGTCGTCGTCGCCTGCGATCGCCATGAACGGGATCTTCTGCTGCTGGGCGGTGCGGATCTTCTTCTGCATCCGGTCGTCGGAGGAGTCGACCTCGGCCCGGATGCCCTGCGCCTTGAGCCTGGCGACGAACTCGCCCAGGTAGTCGGCGTGGTCGTCGCGGATCGGGATGCCGACCACCTGCACCGGCGCCAGCCAGGCCGGGAACGCGCCCGCGTAGTGCTCGGTCAGCACGCCGAAGAAGCGCTCGATCGAGCCGAACAGCGCCCGGTGGATCATGATGGGCCGCTTGCGGGTGCCATCCGCGGCCGAATATTCCAGCTCGAAGCGCTCCGGCAGGTTGAAGTCGAGCTGGATGGTCGACATCTGCCAGGTCCGGCCGATGGCGTCCTTGACCTGCACGCTGATCTTCGGGCCGTAGAACGCCGCGCCGCCCGGGTCCGGCACCAGGTCCAGGCCGGACTCCTCGGCCACCCGGCGCAGGGTCTCGGTGGCCCGCTCCCAGTTCTCCTCGGTGCCGACCGACTTCTCCGGGTTGCGGGTGGACAGCTCCAGATAGAAATCGTCCAGGCCGTAGTCCTTGAGCAACTGCAGCACGAAGGTGAGCAGCGAGGCGAGCTCGGCCTCCATCTGCTCCTCGGCGCAGAAGATGTGCGCGTCGTCCTGGGTCATGCCGCGGACCCGGGTGAGACCGTGGATCACACCGGACTTCTCGTAGCGGTAGACGGTGCCGAACTCGAACATGCGCAGCGGCAGCTCGCGGTAGGAGCGGCCCCGGGACCGGAAGATCAGGTTGTGGAACGGGCAGTTCATCGGCTTGAGGTAGTAGTTCGCGCCCTCCATCTCCATGGGCGGGAACATGCCGTCGGCATACCAGTCGAGGTGCCCGGAGGTCTCGAACAGGTGGCCCTTGGTGATGTGCGGGGTGTTGACGAACGCGTACCCCGCCTCCTCGTGCTTGCTCCGCGAGTAGTTCTCCATCTCGCGGCGGATGATGCCGCCCTTGGGATGGAAGACCGGCAGGCCGGAGCCCAGCTCCTCGGGGAAGGAGAACAGGTCGAGATCGGCGCCGAGCTTGCGGTGGTCGCGGCGGGCGGCCTCCTCCAGCAGCTTCAGGTACGCCTTCAGCTCGTCGCGGGTCGCCCACGCGGTGCCGTAGACCCGCTGCAGCTGCGGGTTCTTCTCGCTGCCCCGCCAGTACGCGGCGGCCGAGCGCATCAGCTTGAACGCGCCGATCAGCCGGGTCGACGGCAGGTGCGGGCCGCGGCAGAGGTCGCCCCAGACGCGCTTGCCGTCCTTGTCGATGTTGTCGTAGTGGGTCAGCTCGCCGCCGCCGACCTCCATGACCTCGGCGGCGTCCACCTCGCCCTTGATGTCGACCAGTTCGAGCTTGTAGGGCTCGCCCGCCAGCTCCACCTTGGCCTCGTCCAGCGAGCCGTACTCGCGGCGCCGGAAGCTCTGGCCGGACTTGACGATCTCCTGCATGCGCTTCTCGAGCTTGGCCAGGTCCTCCGGGACGAACGGCTTGACCACGTCGAAGTCGTAGTAGAAGCCGTTCTCGATCGGCGGGCCGATGCCGAGCTTCGCCTCCGGGAAGATGTCCTGCACGGCCTGGGCCAGCACGTGCGCGGCCGAGTGGCGCAGCACGTTGAGCCCGTCCGGCGAGTCGAGCGACACCGGGGTGACCTCGGTGTCCAGCTGGGGCGCCCAGTCGAGGTCCCGCAGCCGGCCGGCCGGGTCGCGCACGACCACGACCGCCTTGGGACCGGCGGCGGGCAGGCCGGCGGCGGCCACCGCGTCGGCCGCCGTCGTCCCGGCCGGGACGACTAGGGCGTCGGCCACGACAGGGGTACGGGGTGCGGACACGGTGGTTCTCCTTCACGTCAAGTACGGGGTCGCAGACGATGCTAGTTGGTGCGTTTCCTCACCCCTCGCCCGACGCGGCCACCCAATCGGGCAGCGGCTCGCGCGCGGCCAGCCACGCCGGCGGGATCCCCTCCACTCCGGTGTACGCAGCGACTGGTTCACTTTGGCTGCCCGCGTGCCCTGGGCGGCCGCGTGTGCCAGCGAGTCGGCGTGGCAGGCGGCCGACCGGGCGGCGCGCATCGCGGCGCCGTTGCCGGCCGAGCCCTGCCCGTCGAAGGCCGCGATCGGCCACGGGGTGCTCCTGGCGGATCAGCCGGAGCTTGACATCTCCCTCAGCTGATGCAGAGGGATTCAACCCTCGCGGGTTGAGCTTTCTGATTCACCGACCACAGCCGACCCGAACAAACGGCAAGGGACGGCATACCGCCCATCGGTCTTACACAGTCTCCACAGACGTCACTTCCCACCAGCCCGGCGGTAGGCCCGACCGGCTTTGGTATCGCCAATCAGACGTAGGAACGTTAGCATATCTCCCTCTCACGCACCAGCCGCCCATGTGCTTTCGCGGCGAAGCGGCTTCCCCTGCTCCGCTCCGCAAAGGGTTCCGTTTCCCCCTCCGGCCCGAAGGCCGGAAGATCCACAGAAGGACTCTGAGTGACCACGGCGCCCGGCCCGTAGCCGCGATAGGCGTCGAAATGCTCGCCGAGCAGGTCGGCGAGGCGGTCCCGGTCGAGGTTGATCTCGTCACTGCCCGTCAGGGCGGCGACCAGACAGCAGGCTTCCTCGGTGTCGTCGGTCCAGGGCCAGGGCGGCGTGGGCAGGTGGCCGCGGGTGAGATCCGCGGCGACGTGGCCGGGGACGAAATATTGTGCGCCGAGCGCGTCGCCGACCGAGAGGCCGGTCAGGCTGGCGGTGGCGAGAGCCAGCCGAGCTTGGGGAAAGAGTGTGAAGGTCATCGGTGCCGTCATCCTATCGTGTCCGATTCCATGACTACTCTCTGTATTCGATCGCTACCTCTCAATCACGGATTCGGCATGGCTTGCCAAGGGCAGTACCTTCTCTGCATGGCCACGGTGTTGCTCGTCGAAGACGATCACGTCGTGCGCGGCGCCATGCTCCGGTCGCTTGCCGACCGGGGGCACGCCGTGCACGCCGTCGGCACAGCGCTGGACGCCCTGCGCCGCGTCGCCGCCGAGACCCCCGATCTGGTGGTGCTCGACCTCGGCCTGCCCGACCTGGACGGCTCGGACGCGCTGCGCATGCTGCGCGGCATCACCGACGTCCCGATCATCATCGCGACCGCCCGCGACGACGAGCAGACCGTGGTGCGGCTGCTGCGCGCCGGGGCCGACGACTACATGGTCAAACCGTTCACCGGCGCCCACCTCGACGCGCGCATCACCACCGTGCTGCGCCGCGTCGGCCGGGCCAGCCGGACAGCCCAGCCCGCCGTTCACGAGGTCGGCGAGTTGCGGGTGGACGTCGGCGAGCGCAGCGCCAGCCTCGCCGACCAGTCATTGGCGCTGACCCGCAAGGAATTCGACCTGCTCGCGTACCTGGCCGCCCGCCCGGGCCGGGTCGTGTCCCGTCGTGAGCTGTTGGAGGAGGTATGGCGACAGCCATCAGTCGGCGAGGACCAGACGATCGACGTGCACCTTTACTGGCTACGTCGGAAACTGGGCGAATCCGCGGCGAAGCCTCGCTACCTGCGCACCGTGCGGGGGGTCGGATTCCGGTTGGTGGCGCCGGACTGAGGGCGCGGCTGGCCTACGTCAGCGCCGCCACCACCGCCATCGCCGCACTCGCGTTCCTCATCCCGCTGGGCTGGGAGCTGCGCGAGGACCACCGTGACCACGCCATGTCCGCCGCCGAGCAGCGCAGCGCCACGGTCGCCGGCGCGATCGCCGCGGGGGCCAACCAGAAGAGCGTCGACGCCGCGGTCAAGAGCGCCGGCGGCGGGCTCGTCGTGCACCCGCCGGAGACGGCGGGCAACACCCGGGCCGGCGCGGACGACATCCTGGAGGCGGCCAAGGGCACCGAGGCCCTGGTGATCGAGGTCGACGACGGCCTGGTGCGCCTGGAGCCGGCGCGGGTGGGCGAAAAGACCTCCGTGGTCGAGGCCTTCGTCAGCGACGAGGAGCTCGGCGCGGGCACCGCCCGGGACTGGTGGACCCTGCTCGGCATCATGCTCGGGCTGGTGCTGGGCTCGGTGATCGTGGTCGACCGGCTGGCCCGCGGCGCGGTGGCCTCGGTGCGCAACCTGGTGCACGCGGCGATGGCCGTCGGCGGCGGCGACCTGGGCGTCCGCATCCAGCCCACCGGCCCGCGCGAGCTGGCCGAGGCCGGGTATGCGTTCAACCGCATGGCCGACCGCCTCGTCACCTCCCGCACCAGCGAGCGCGAGATGGTCGCCGACCTGTCGCACCGGCTGCGCACGCCGCTGACCGTGCTGCGCCTGGACGCCGAGGCGCTGGACCCGGACGACACCCACATCGGCGAGTTCTCCGCGGCCGAGCTCGACCGCCGGCGCGGCATCCGGCGCATCCGGCAGGCCATCGTCACCCTCGAGGGCGAGGTCGACCAGCTCATCAACACCACCCGGCAGGCCGTCGCCGCCCAGGTCGCGGCGCCCGACGAGGGGCTCTGCGACGCCAGCGAGGTGGTCCGCGACCGGATGGTCTTCTGGTCCGCGCTCGCCGGCGACCAGGACCGGCAGTACCGGGTGGTCGGCGCGCACCTGCGCATCCCGGTGCCGGTGGCCCGGGCCGAGCTGGCCGCGGCGCTGGACGCCGTGCTCGGCAACGTCTTCCGCTACACCCCGCAGGGCACGGCGTTCGAGGTGGGCATCAGCAGGCGGGACGGCTGGGTCGCTGTCCGGGTCGACGACGCGGGGCCGGGCATCGACGACCCGGAGAAGGCGCTGCGGCGCGGCGAGAGTGAGCAGGGTTCGACAGGTCTGGGCCTGGACATCGCGCGGCGGGCGGCGCAGGCCACCGGCGGCTCGGTGAGCCTGGACCGGGCCGCCATGGGCGGGGCCAGCGTCGTCATGCTGCTGGCCGACGCCGAGGCCGCACCGAAACAGGCCAGCCGTTTCGGTCTGGTCGGCCGGCTGGCCCGGGAACGCGATCCGGTCAAGCGCAAGTGGCCACATCAACGCACGGACGAAGCGTAGAAAACGGCCTGACCGCACTGCTCGCGCGAAATAACCCGGACGGTACAACGATTGCTTAGATCTGCATTAAAGGCGTTCCGCTGGCGCTCCCGGGCTGGCACGCTCTATCCCGATCCCATCCGGTTTGCCGATCCATCCGACGCACGACCCCACACCAAGGATCCGGCAGGCCACCCCGCGGTGGGAGGTGGTCACCCCATAACCCCCTCCCACCGCGCCCCCGCAGTACGAGGAGATGGTTTGTCCACCCACCGACGTCCCGCGCCGCGTGGGGAGGCGCCGCCCACCCGGCGGCGGGCTGTCCCCGACCGGGGGCACCGGCGTGTCGCTTCCCACCCGCACCGGCTGCTGCCGGTGCTGCTGGGCGTGGCGATGCTCGGCATCGGCGGCGTGGTCGGCCCGAGCGTGATCAGCGGCGCCTGGCCGGGCGACGGCCGGGACGGCGAGCGGATCACCTTCGCCGCCAAGCCGGCCGACAACCCCGTGCTCGGCCTGATCTACCACGGCCTGAAGCCGGGCGACGCGGACTCGCTCTGCGCCGGCGTGTACGAGCTGGACGAGGAGACCTGCACGCACGGTCCCGACCCGGCTCCGGCCGGGCTGAAGGTGACCCGTGACGTCGCCGCGCTCACCGCGAAGGTGCCCGAGCCCGCGGAGCCCACGCGCGAGGAGGCGGCCGTGCCGACCGACGCCGAGATCGTCCGGGACCAGGGCGGCAGCTCGCTGTCGCCCGGCGCACCCGCGCTGATCCCGGACGCGGCGCCCGGCGAGGCGGAGTTCATCATGGGCACCCACGACGTGGCCTGCGAGGGCGACGGCCGCACCGGCCGCCGTGTGCAGGTGCTCTACCTGCACGAGTTCGGCACGCCGAGCCGTTACACCGACTTCCTCGGCTCGATGCGCACCTGGGCGGCCGGCGTCGACCAGATCTTCGACGCGAGCGCGGCCGAGACCGGCGGCTCCCGGCACGTGCGCTTCGTGACCACCCCGCAGTGCCGGGTGGACGTCGCCGAGGTGCAGGTGCCCGAGGCGGCGCTGGAGTCCTTCACCGGCAACATCGGCGCGCTGCAGACGCTGGGTTACAACCGCACCGACCGTAAGTATCTGATCTTCGCGGACACCAACGTGTACTGCGGCATCGGCACCTTCATCGCCGACCGGCGGCCCGGACTGGGCAACCGCAACAACGGCGGGCCGTCGTACGGCCGGGTCGACGCGGGCTGCTGGAGCTCGGTGACCGCGGCGCGTCAGGTGACCCAGATGCTCGGGGCCCGGCTGCAGGACTCGCCGAACTCCACCGGCGCGGGCAGCTGCACCGACGACTACGACCTGATGTGCACCAAGGACCGCTCCGGCACGGCGCTGCGCACGGTGTGCCCGCAAAGCCACGAGACCCGCCTCGACTGCGGTCACGACGACTACTTCAACACCGACCCGAAGCCGAAGAGCTACCTGGCCGACAACTGGAACGTGGCGCAGAGCGAGTTCCTGCTGCGCGGCGACGGCGGCGACGACATCCCCGGCGTGGAGAACCCGGCCGCGGCCGAGCCCGACGCGACCCCGCGGGCCAACCCCACGGCGACGAGCCAGGCCCCCGCCGGGCCCGCCCCGGATGCCAGCGGCGGCGACGCCTCCGACGGCGGCGGCGACGGGCTGCCGCCCGGTGCCCTGCCCGGCGCCTCCGCGCCCGGCGTCCCGGCCCCGACCACCGGC